>NZ_CVTH01000027.1:0-254464 GCF_900005955.1 Pseudomonas sp. 8 R 14
CGGCCCACGGATTCAAGCCTGCGTTCGGGCATACCGAGCCTAGGCGAGGTACCGAGTGGTGGGGCGAGAGCCTTTTGGTTACTTTTGGGCTCTTCCAAAAGTGACCCGCCGTAAGGGCGGAACCCTAAGTCGCCGTGACCGCAGCAACGGATATGTACTCCCCCAAACCCCAAAAAGCGGTCGGCCCGAAGGCCGCCACGGGCCCAAGCTCCCTCGCCACAGACCACGGAAAATTGTGTAGATATCCATGGCTATCGGGGGCAAGCCCCCTCCCACATTTTTTGCCCTGCGGTGTCCTTACAGGTCGCCGTAGCCAAGGGAGCGTAACGCACGCTCATCATCGGACCAACCACCCTTAACCTTCACCCACAGGTTAAGCATGATCTTGGAATCGAACAGCAATTCCATGTCCTTGCGCGCTTCGGTGCCGATGCGTTTGATGCGCTCGCCCTTGTCGCCGATGATGATTTTCTTCTGGCCGTCACGTTCGACGAGGATCAGCGCATGGATATGCAGGGTCTTGCCCTGCTGCTTGAACTCTTCGATTTCAACGGTGATCTGGTACGGCAGCTCGGCGCCCATCTGGCGCATGATTTTCTCACGCACCAGTTCGGCGGCGAGGAAACGGCTGCTGCGGTCGGTGATCTGGTCTTCCGGGAAGAAGTGCTCGTTCTCCGGCAGGTAGCCGGCGATCACGCGCTCCAGGGCTTCGAGGTTGTGGCCGTGCTGGGCCGAGATCGGCATGATCTGGGCGTTCGGCAGTTGCTCCTGCAGCCAGCTCAGGTGCGGCATCAGCTCGGCTTTGTCTTCGATGCGGTCGGTCTTGTTCAACGCGACGATCAAAGGGCCAGTGACGTACTGCACGCGCTCGAGGACCATCTGGTCTTCGTCGGTCCACTTGGTGCGGTCGACCACGAAGATCACCACGTCCACGTCTTTCAACGCCGCCGAGGCCGTCTTGTTCATGTAGCGGTTAAGGGCTTTCTCGCCGCCCTTGTGCATGCCCGGGGTGTCGACGTAGACCGCTTGCACGCTGCCTTCGGTCTTGATGCCCAGCATGTTGTGGCGGGTGGTCTGCGGCTTGCGCGAGGTGATTGCAAGCTTCTGGCCGAGGATATGGTTCAGCAGCGTGGACTTGCCCACGTTCGGGCGGCCGACGATGGCAACATAGCCACAGCGTGTTGCGGTTGAATCAGTCATGGCCATTCTCCACGCCCAGGGCAATCAGTGCTGCAGCGGCCGCTACCTGTTCGGCAATACGACGGCTCACACCCTGACCTCGGCTTTTTTCATTCAGTAAGGTGATTTCACATTCCACGAAGAACACGCGGCAATGGGGCTCACCCTGGATATCCACCACTTCGTAGCGTGGCAGGTCGCAACCGCGCGATTGCAGGAATTCCTGCAGTCGGGTCTTCGGATCCTTGTTGGTGTCGACCAGCGTGAGGCTTTCGATCTCGGAGGTCAGCCACGCGGTGACGCGCTCCTTGGCCGCTTCCATGCCTGCATCGAGGTAGATCGCGCCGATCAATGCCTCAAGCGCATCGGCCAGGATCGACTCACGGCGGAACCCGCCGCTCTTCAACTCACCGGAGCCGAGGCGCAGGTACTCACCCAGGCCAAAACCACGGGCCAGTACGGCCAGGGTCTCGCCCTTTACCAGGCGTGCGCGTAAACGCGACAGCTGGCCTTCACGGGCTTGGGGAAAGCGCTCGAACAGAGCTTCACCGGCGACGAAATTGAGGATGGCATCACCGAGGAATTCCAGGCGTTCGTTGTTACGCCCTGCAAAGCTGCGGTGTGTGAGGGCAAGGACCATCAATTCCTGATCCTTGAAGGTGTAGCCGAGCTGGCGCTCGAGACGACTTAGAGAAACGGTCACGGTTTACCCATATCTGTGTGGTGGCACCGGCGGCCATCGACGATTGACGCAGTGTTCAAATTCAAATCCTGGTTGGTATTGCACGGGGACGGGAAATGTCCAGGCCCCAGAAAAGCATTCGGCGCTGTGTGCACAGCGCCGCTTGTATTACTTGATCAGCCCGACCCGCGAGAAGTTCGGCAGGTGGCTGAGCTTGGGTTCCGGCCAGCTCATCCAGACCGCAAAGGCCTTGCCGACGATATTCTGGTCGGGAACCATGCCCAGCAGGTCCTTGGGAATGCTGGGGTCATCCCAGTAACGGCTGTCATTGGAGTTGTCGCGGTTGTCGCCCATCATGAAGTAGTGCCCGGCCGGCACTTTCCACTCACCATCAGGCATGGCACGGTAGCGGCTCATTTCCTTGCGGATTTCGTGCTCTACCACACCGAGTTTTTCCTGGTACAGCTCGGCACTGCCCAGGCTGTTCGGTTCGGAACCGATCAGCTTCTCGGCCACCGACTCGCCGTTGATGAACAGGCGCTTGTCGCTGGTGTAGCGAATCACGTCGCCCGGCAGGCCTACCACACGCTTGATGTAGTTGACGTTCGGGTCGCTCGGGTAGCGGAACACCATCACGTCGCCGCGCTGCGGATCACCGACTTCGATGACCTTCTTGTCGATCACCGGCAGGCGAATCCCGTAGGAGAACTTGTTCACCAGGATGAAATCGCCCACGTCCAGGGTAGGTTTCATCGAGCCCGACGGGATCTGAAACGGTTCCACCAGGAACGAGCGCAGCACCAGCACGATGAACAACACCGGGAAGAACGACTTGCCGTATTCAACCAGCAAGGGCTCTTTGTTCAGCTTCTCGATCACCATGCCATCGGGCTGGCTGACGCTGCCCTGATAGGACGCGATAGCCGCCCGCCGACGCGGGGCGAAGAACACCAGATCGAGCAACGCCAGGAGACCGCAAACGGCAACGGCGATGACCAGCAACAGCGGGAAATTTAGCGACATAGGACCTAACTATCCAACCTGAGCACCGCAAGGAAGGCTTCTTGTGGAATTTCCACGTTGCCCACTTGCTTCATGCGTTTTTTACCGGCCTTTTGCTTCTCAAGCAGCTTGCGCTTACGGCTGACGTCGCCACCGTAGCATTTGGCCAGTACGTTCTTTCTGAGTGCCTTGACGGAGGTTCGCGCAATGATCTGCCCGCCAATGGCGGCCTGGATCGCGACGTCGAACATCTGGCGCGGAATCAGTTCTTTCATCTTCTCGGTCAACTGGCGACCTTTGTAGTGCGCGTTGTCCTTGTGCACGATCAGTGCCAGGGCATCGACCTTGTCGCCGTTGATCAGCACATCCAGTTTCACCAGATTAGCCGATTGGTAACGGTCGAAATGGTAATCCAGCGAAGCATAGCCGCGACTGGTGGATTTGAGACGGTCAAAGAAGTCCAGGACCACTTCGTTCATCGGCAAATCGTAGGTCACTTGCACCTGGGTACCGAGGAACAGCATGTCGTGCTGCACGCCACGCTTTTCGATACACAGGGTAATGACGTTGCCCAGGTGTTCCTGCGGCACAAGGATATTGGCCCGCACGATCGGCTCGCGCATGTCTTCGATGGAAGACAGGTCTGGGAGCTTGGACGGGTTGTCGACGTAAATCGTTTCACCGTTTTTGAGCAGCAGCTCGAAAATAACCGTCGGCGCCGTGGTGATCAGGTCCAGGTCGTACTCGCGCTCAAGGCGCTCCTGGATGATTTCCATGTGCAGCATGCCGAGGAAGCCGCAGCGGAAGCCGAAGCCCAGGGCGTCGGAGCTTTCCGGGGTGTACTGCAACGACGAGTCGTTGAGGGTCAGCTTTTGCAGGGCTTCGCGGAAGTCTTCGAAGTCGTCGGAGCTGACCGGGAACAGGCCGGCGTAGACCTGCGGCTGGATGCGTTTGAAGCCCGGCAGCACGTCGACGTCAGGGGTGGAGCTCAAGGTCAGGGTGTCACCCACCGGCGCACCATGAATGTCCTTGATGCCGGCGATGATGAAACCTACTTCACCGGCTTTCAGATCAGTGGTCGCGGTGTGCTTGGGGTTGAATACACCGACGCTGTCCACCAGGTGGATCTTGCCGGTGGACTTGACCAGGATCTTGTCGCCCTTCTTCACACGGCCGTGGCGCACGCGTACCAGGGAGACAACCCCCAGGTAGTTGTCGAACCAGGAGTCGATGATCAACGCCTGCAGCGGATCTTCGTAGTTGCCGGTGGGGGCCGGGATAGTCTTGACCAGGCGCTCGAGCACTTCGTCGACGCCCAGGCCGGTCTTGGCGCTGCACTCGACGGCGTCGGTGGCGTCAATGCCGATGATTTTTTCGATTTCTTCTTTTACGCGGTCCGGATCGGCCTGTGGCAGGTCGATCTTGTTCAGCACCGGCATGACTTCCAGGCCTTGCTCGATGGCGGTGTAGCAGTTGGCCACGGACTGGGCTTCAACACCCTGTCCCGCGTCCACCACCAGCAGCGCACCTTCGCAGGCCGCCAGGGAGCGGCTGACTTCATAGGTGAAGTCCACGTGGCCCGGGGTGTCAATGAAGTTCAACTGGTACTTGATACCGTCTTTGGCGGTGTAGTACAGGGTAACGCTGTGGGCCTTGATGGTGATCCCGCGCTCGCGTTCGAGGTCCATGGAGTCCAGCACCTGGGCTTCCATTTCACGCTCGGCAAGGCCGCCGCACATCTGGATGAATCGATCGGCCAGCGTCGACTTACCATGGTCAATGTGGGCGATGATGGAGAAATTGCGGATATGACTCAAATCACTCACGGATCAACACTCAAAAAGGCTGCAGGCAGATTGCCCGCTGAAAAATAGCCGGGAATTGTACCTGATGCTCAGGCCGGGCGTCATCTTTGCTGACCAGAACAAAAATGCCCCACTCATCCGAGCGGGGCATTTTTTATCCAACGGTGCGGTATCAGCCGGCCCGGCGCAGCAGCCAGAACCCGGCCAGGGCGCAGATGGCCGTCGGCACCAGCACTGCAAACAGCGGCGAGAACCCGAACACCAGGCTCGACGGGCCGAGCAGATCCTGGGCGATGCGGAAGGTGAAACCGACCAGCACGCCAGTGAATACCCGCTGGCCGAGGGTCACGGAGCGCAACGGACCGAAGATGAACGAGATCGCCATCAGCACCAGTGCGGCGGTCACCACCGGCTGCAACACCTTGACCCAAAATGCCAGCCAGTAACGACCGTTATTCAAGCCTTGATCCTTCAGGTAGTGGATATAGCCCCACAACCCGGAGATCGGCAGGCTTTCGGGGATCATCACCACCGTATTGAGCAGTTCCGGCTTGAGGGCGATATCCCACTCTTCACTCGGCACATTGATCACTTCGGTGCTGGCCTTGGTGCCTTGGCCGACATTGCGGAAGTAAGTCGTGGTGACGTCGGTCAGTTGCCATTTTTCGTCGCCGTACTGCGCGCGTTTGGCGAAACTGGACGACAGCATGTGACGTTCCTTGTCGAACGTATAGCGCGTCACACCGATCAACAGCCCGCCCGGTTGCACGGCGTTGATGTGGATGAACTCATCACCCTGGCGGTGCCACAGGCCATGCTTGGCGCTTTGTGCATCGCCCGAGCCCTGGGCCAGGGCTCGATTGGCCTGGGCGGTGGTTTCGGCCGGCGGCGCTACGTACTCACCGATCAGCACGCTGCACAGCATCAGCAGCAACATAGGCTTCATGACCGCCCAGACGATACGCCCGATGGACACACCGGCGGCGCGCATGATGGTCAGTTCGCTGTTGCTGGCCAGGCTGCCCAGGCCGATCAGGCAACCGATCAGCGCGGCCATCGGCATCATGTCGTAGAGACGACGCGGCGCGGTGAGTGCCACGTAGCCGAGCACGTCCCATACGGTATAGGTGTCGCTGACGTTGCCGACTTCATCGATGAAGGCGAACAACGAGGCCAGGCCCAGGATAATGCCCAGTACCGCCAGGATGGCGATCAGGACGCTGCTACCAATGTAGCGATCGAGCTTAGCCACGAGCCAACTCCTTCTGGCCACGACGGCTCATCATTTTCAAACGAATAGGCTCCCAATACAGCAGCCCCAGGCCGATCAACAGGAACATGCCGTGCACCCACCACAGGCCCAGGACCGGCGACAGCTTGCCTTTCTCCAGGGAGCCACGGGCGGAAATCAGGATGGTGAGGTAAGCCATGTACAGCAGGATCGCCGGCAACAGCTTGAGGAAACGGCCCTGGCGCGGGTTGACACGCGACAGCGGCACGGCCATCAGGGTCACGATAAACACCAGCAGCGGCAGGGAAATCCGCCATTGCAGCTCGGCGATGGAGCGCAGTTCCTTGCTGCCGAGCAGGTCCGCCGTGGGGATGGCGTCGCGGTCGGTGACTTCGTCGCTGATATCCGGGCGGGCCAGCATCACGCCATAGGTGTCGTACTTGATCGCGCGATAGTCGGCCATGCCTGGACTGCCATCGTAGCGATAGCCATTTTCCAGGATCAGGTAGCGGCTGCCGTCAGGACGCACTTCCTGGCGGCCCGAATCGGCCACCAGTACGGAAATGCCCCGGTCTTTCTTGTCCTGGCCAAACCGTTTCTCGGAGATGAACACACCGCCCAGGTTGGCGCGGTCGTCGGTCAAGGTTTCCGTGTAAGTCACCCGCGAGCCATCATTGAGTGCCTGGAAACGGCCCGGCTCGAGGGTGTCGAACTCGGTCATCGCGTCCTGTTTGTTCAGCACCAACTGGAACTGCATCGCGCCCTGGGGAGCCAGGCTCAGGCTCAACCAGGCCACGATCAGCGCAACGCCGGCCGCCGGAATCATGGTCATGCCCAGCAGGCGCTGCTGGCTCATGCCGGTGGCCGAGAGCACGGTCATTTCACTTTCAAGGTACAAGCGGCCGTAGGCCAGCAGGATGCCGAGGAACAGGCCCAGCGGCAGGATCAGTTGCAAGAATCCCGGCAGGCGAAAGCCCATGATCAGGAACAGCGAGCCTGGGTCCAGGGCGCCGGAGGCAGCCTGGGCCAGGTATTTGACGAAACGACCACTCATGATGATGACCAGCAGGACCGCACTCACGGCACTCAGGGTCAACAGGACTTCGCGGGACAGATAACGGAAGACGATCAAACCAGACACTCCAGGGTTGTCAGGCTAAGGCGGCCAAACAAGCAAGCATACCGAGTCAGCCCGTTTGCACCGGGCCGGCTAAAAAGATGGCGCATTATCCTGTGATTGACCGCGCCTGTCACTGCGCAACCTCATGCGCAGGCACAAAGGGTTGTCAGGCTCCGTCGGCGAGGTTCAAACTGCGGCCTTTGTCGCTGGTGGTTTACACAGCCGCCACGCTTTAAAGCCTGCGTACAGACGCCAGGCTCTCAGACCTTATATAAGGGACCCGAAAATGGAATTGGTTGTAAAAAGCGTTAGCCCCGAAACGTTGAAAACCGCCACCCTCGTGGTCGCCATCGGCGAAGGCCGCAAGCTCGGCGTAGCCGCCAGGCAGCTCGACGAACTCAGCGGCGGCGCGATCAGCGCGGTTCTCAAGCGCGGCGACCTGGCCGGCAAAGTCGGCCAGAGCCTGCTGCTGCAAAGCCTGCCTAACCTGAAAGCCGACCGCGTATTGCTGGTGGGCGTGGGCAAGGACGCTGAACTGGGCGACCGTCCGTTCCGCAAGATCATCAGCGGCATCCTCAACACCCTCAAGGGCCTGGGCGGCAGCGATGCGGCACTGGCACTCGATGAAATCGTCGTAAAAGGCCGTGACAGCTACGGCAAGACCCGCCTGCTGGCCGAAACCCTGGTGGACGGCGGCTACATTTTTGATCAGTTCAAGAGCCAGAAAACCGAACCCCGCGCCCTGAAGAAAATCACCCTGCTGACCATCAAGGCCGCCCAGGCTGAAGTCGAGCGCGCCGTGACTCACGCCCAGGCCATCGCCAATGGCATGTCGTTCACCCGCGACCTGGGCAACCTGCCGCCGAACATCTGCCACCCGACCTACCTGGGCGAACAGGCCAAGGCATTGGGTAAAGAGTTCAAGGGCCTGAAAGTCGAAGTCCTGGATGAGAAGAAGATCAAGGAACTGGGCATGGGCTCGTTCTATGCCGTGGGCCAGGGCAGCGACCAACCGCCACGCCTGATCGTGATGCAATACAACGGCGGCAAGAAGTCCGAGAAGCCTTACGCCCTGGTGGGTAAAGGCATCACCTTCGACACCGGCGGTATCAGCCTCAAGCCGGGCCTGGGCATGGACGAGATGAAGTACGACATGGGCGGCGCCGCCAGCGTGTTCGGTACCCTGCGCGCCGTGCTGGAACTGAAGCTGCCGATCAACCTGGTGTGCATTCTGGCCTGCGCCGAAAACATGCCGAGCGGCGGCGCGGCCCGTCCGGGCGACATCGTCACCACCCTCAGCGGCCAGACCGTGGAAATCCTCAACACCGACGCCGAAGGCCGCCTGGTGCTGTGCGATGCCCTGACCTACGCCGAGCGCTTCAAGCCACAGGCCGTGATCGACATCGCCACCCTGACCGGCGCCTGCATCGTTGCCCTGGGTTCCCACACCTCGGGCCTGCTGGGCAATAACGACGAGTTGATCGAGCAACTGCTCAGCGCCGGCAAGGCCGCCGACGACCGCGCCTGGCAACTGCCGCTGTTCGATGAGTACCAGGAACAGCTGGACAGCCCGTTCGCCGACATCGCCAACATCGGCGGCCCGAAAGCCGGCACCATCACGGCTGCGTGTTTCCTGTCGCGCTTCGCCAAGAACTTCAACTGGGCGCACCTGGACATCGCCGGCACGGCCTGGACCAGCGGCGGCAAGGACAAGGGCGCCACCGGCCGTCCGGTGCCATTGCTGACCCAATACCTGCTGGACCGCGCCAAAGCCTAAACACCTGCCCAGCTGCCTGCCGCGGTCAACTGTAGGAGCGAGCTTGCTCGCGAAGAGCGTCAACGATAACGCGTTCATCTTGGATGAACGCATTGTTCTCAGGTTCTTCGCGAGCAAGCTCGCTCCTACATTATGACGGCGGCAGGCGCGGCAGCCCAGGAACCGCAATGACCCAAGTCGACTTCTATATATTGCCCAGCGCCGATCCGCTCGCGCGCCTGGACTTCGCCTGCAAGCTCACCGAAAAAGCCTGGCGCATGGGCCACCGCATCTACCTGCATTGCAGCGATGCCGCCCAACGCGACGAGCTCGACGCCCGCCTGTGGCGTTTCAAGGGCGAAAGCTTCGTGCCCCACGGCCCCGCAGAATCAGAACCCGAAGGCCAGGTTGTCCTGGGTTTGGGGGACAGTTGCGGCAATCACCAGGACCTGCTGGTCAACCTGGACCTGAAAGTACCGCCTTTTGCCAAGGCCTTCGCCCGTGTGGCGGAAGTGGTGGTGGAAGATCCGGCTATTCGTCAGGCCGCGCGGGAGAGTTTCCGTTTCTACCGCGAACAGGGCTATCCTTTGCAAGATCACCGGCTACAACGACTTTGAGTACATGATGGACACTCCCAACCCGACAAAAAAAGATGACCACCTGCTGGACGACCTCGAGTCGATCCGTCAGTTGCTGGGTGATGATGACTTGCAACCGCCGCTATTGACCGAACAGGCCGATGGCGAGGTACAGATTCCGCTGTTGTTCGACATGGTCGGCGGCAAGCAGGTCGCCCCGGAACCGGTTGTCGAAGCCCCCGTTGTGGTGGACGCTGCCCCTGCTGCGGCTGAAAAGGGCCCCGACGCCCTGCTGCTGCACCTGGACAACGAACTGCGTGCCGCTGCGCAATTGATCATGCAAGACGTGATCGACGACTTTGCCCCCCATATCGAAACCGAGATCAAGCGCCGGATGGATGCGCGGATGGAGCGGCTGCTCAGCCAGTACCAGTCTTAAACCGTCCATAGATCCCCTGTGGGAGGTGGCAAACTCCTCCCACATTTGATTGCCTGCACCTTAAGCCCGCCTTCGCCTCGCCCTGCGCCCTATCCCCCGTTATACTTGCCGGCTTTCCTGAATATATGCCAACTAGGGTCCCGCCGCGCATGGATAAGACCTACCAGCCGCACGCTATTGAAACTTCCTGGTACAACACCTGGGAGTCCGAGAACTATTTCGCTCCGCAAGGCGCGGGCGAGTCCTACACCATCATGATTCCGCCACCGAACGTCACTGGCAGCCTGCACATGGGCCATGGCTTCAACAATGCGATCATGGATGCGTTGATCCGTTTCCGCCGCATGCAGGGCCGCAACACCCTGTGGCAGCCGGGTACCGACCACGCCGGTATCGCCACCCAGATGCTGGTGGAGCGCCAACTCGAAGCCACTGGCCAGAACCGTCACGATCTGGGTCGCGAGAAATTCCTGGAAAAAATCTGGGAATGGAAAGACCAGTCCGGCGGCAACATCAGCCGTCAGATCCGTCGCCTCGGCTCGTCCGTGGATTGGAGCCGCGAGCGCTTCACCATGGATGACGGCCTGTCGGAATCGGTGAAAGAAGCCTTCGTGCGCTTGCATGAAGACGGCCTGATCTACCGCGGCAAGCGCCTGGTCAACTGGGACACCAAGTTGCACACGGCGATTTCCGACCTTGAAGTGGAAAACCACGACGAGAAAGGTTTCCTGTGGAACCTCAAGTACCCGCTGGCCGACGGCGCCAGGACCGCTGAGGGCAACGATTACCTGATCGTCGCCACCACCCGTCCGGAAACCATGCTTGGCGACGCCGCCGTCGCGGTCAACCCGAACGACGAGCGCTACCAGGCACTGATCGGCAAGTTCGTCGAGTTGCCGCTGGTAGGCCGCCGCATCCCGATCATCGCCGACGATTACTGCGACCCTGAATTCGGCACCGGCTGCGTGAAAATCACCCCGGCCCACGATTTCAACGACTACGAAGTCGGCAAGCGCCACAACCTGCCGTTGTTGAATATCTTCGACAAGAATGCCGCCGTGCTGCCGGCCTGCCAGGTGTTCAACCTGGACGGTACGCTGAACGGCAGCATCGACGGCAAGATCCCGGCCGAATACGCCGGCCTTGACCGTTTCGAAGCGCGCAAGCAGATCGTTGCTGCCTTCGACGCTGCAGGCCTGCTGGTCAGCGTCGACGACCACGCCCTGAAAGTGCCGAAGGGCGACCGCTCCGGCACCGTGATCGAACCGTGGCTGACCGACCAGTGGTACGTGTCCACCAAGCCACTGGCCGAGCCGGCGATTGCTGCCGTGGAAGACGGCCGTATCCAGTTCGTGCCCAAGCAGTACGAAAACATGTACTTCTCGTGGATGCGCGACATCCAGGATTGGTGCATCAGCCGCCAGCTGTGGTGGGGCCACCGTATTCCGGCCTGGTACGACGAGTCGGGCAAGGTCTACGTGGGCCGCGACGAAGCCGAAGTACGTGCCAAGCACAATCTCGGCCCGGACGTGGCGTTGCAACAGGACAACGACGTACTCGACACCTGGTTCAGCTCGGGCCTGTGGACGTTCTCCACCCTGGGCTGGCCGCAGCAGACCGAATTCCTGAAGAAATTCCACTCCACCGACGTGCTGGTCACCGGCTTCGACATCATTTTCTTCTGGGTTGCCCGGATGATCATGCTCACCATGCACTTGGTGAAGAACGAGGACGGCACGCCGCAGGTACCGTTCAAGACCGTGTACGTGCACGGCCTGGTGCGGGATGGCCAGGGCCAGAAGATGTCCAAGTCCAAGGGCAACGTCCTCGACCCGCTGGACATCATCGACGGCATCGACCTGGAAACCCTGGTGCAGAAACGCACCTCGGGGCTGATGCAGCCGAAACTGGCGAAGAAGATCGAGAAGCAGACCCGCGACGAATTCGCCGACGGCATTGCCAGCTACGGCACCGATGCGCTGCGCTTCACCTTCTGCTCGCTGGCGTCCACCGGGCGCGACATCAAGTTCGACATGGGCCGCGTCGAAGGCTATCGCAACTTCTGCAACAAGATCTGGAACGCCGCGCGCTACGTGCTGGACAAAGGCGAAGACTGCGGCCAGAACGGCGAGGCCATCGAACTTAGCCTGGCCGACCGCTGGATCATCTCGCAGCTGCAGCGCACCGAGGCCGAAGTGACCCGTCAACTCGACCAGTTCCGTTTCGACCTGGCCGCACAGGCCTTGTACGAGTTTATCTGGAACCAGTATTGCGACTGGTACCTGGAACTGTCCAAGCCCGTGCTGTGGGACGAAAACGCGCCGATCGAACGTCAGCGCGGCACCCGTCACACCCTGGTACGCGTGCTCGAAGTCGCCCTGCGCCTGGCGCATCCGTTCATGCCGTTCATCACCGAAGAAATCTGGCAGCGCCTCGCGCCGCTGGCCGGCAAAGACGGCAAGACCATCATGCTGCAACCTTGGCCGGTGGCCAACGAAGCACGTATCGATGAGGCGGCCGAAAGCGACATCGAATGGCTCAAGACCCTGATGCTCGGCACGCGCAACATCCGCGCCGAAATGAACATCGGCCCGGGCAAGCCACTGGCGGTATTCGTGAAGAACGCCAGCGCCGAAGACCAGCGTCGTCTCACCGAGAACGATGCGCTGCTCAAGAAGCTGGCGAAGCTGGAATCGATCACCGTATTGGCGGATGGCGCCGAAGCGCCACTGTCAGCGACCGCGCTGGTCGGCGAGATGGAAGTGCTGGTGCCGATGGCCGGCTTGATCGACAAGGGCGCGGAACTGGCCCGTCTCGACAAGGAAATCCTGCGCCTGCAAGGTGAAGTGGCGCGGGTGGGCGGCAAGCTGTCCAACGCGGCATTCGTCGACAAGGCACCGGCTGAAGTGATCGATAAGGAACGCGCCAAGCTGGCCGAGGCCGAACAGGCTTTGGGCAAGCTGGCGGAGCAACATGCGCGGATTTCCAGCCTCTAAGGGGCAATCCGTGTGAAAAAAGAGACCTTCGGGTCTCTTTTTTTGTGCTTGCGGTCAATGTGGGAGGGGGCTTGCTCCCACATTTGACCGAGTTATCCTCGGGAATGTGTGACAATGGCCGCCACTTTGAGCCAACACCAGAATCATCATGACCGCCCCCACTACGCCCAAACCTCCACGCAAGAAGCCTAAGACCGCAGCCACGGCCAAACCCGTCGCGCCGCGCAAAGAGGCTACCCTGCACCCACGCAACCGCCACACAGGCCGTTACGACTTCCAGGCGTTGATCAAGACCACGCCGGAACTGGCGCAATTCGTGATCATCAACCCCTATGGCAAAGAGAGCATCGACTTCGCCAGCCCGGACGCGGTGCGGGTGTTCAACCGGGCGTTGCTCAAGGCCTTCTATGGCATCCAGCATTGGGACATCCCGGCGGATTACCTGTGCCCGCCGGTACCGGGACGTGCCGACTACGTGCACTTCCTCGCCGACCTGCTGGCCAGTGTCAACGAGGGCAAGATCCCGCGCGGTTCAATCGTCAAGGTGCTGGACATCGGCATGGGCGCCAACTGCGTCTACCCGCTGATTGGCTATATGGAGTACCGCTGGAACTTCCTCGGCTCGGAGGTCGACCCTATCGCCGTGGCCGCCGCCAAGGCCATCGTGCAGTCCAACGACCTGAGCAAGGTCATCCAGTTGCGCCAGCAGGAAAACCCCAAGCACATCCTGCTGGGCCTGCTGGAGCCGGGTGAGCGTTTTGACCTGACCATGTGCAACCCACCGTTCCATGCGTCCATGGACGAAGCCACCAAGGGCAGCGAGCGCAAGTGGCGCGCCCTGGGCCGGGCCGATCCCAAGCGCAAATTGCCGGTGCTCAACTTCGGAGGCCAATCGGCCGAGTTGTGGTGTGAAGGCGGTGAAGCGCGCTTCGTGACGCAATTGATCGCCGAGAGTGCGCACTTTGCCCACAAGGTGTTGTGGTTCAGCACCCTGGTGTCAAAAGCGTCAAACTTGCCCGCGATCGAGACCGCCCTGAAAAAAGCCGGCGTGCTGGAAAGCCAGGTGGTGGAAATGTCCCAGGGTCAGAAGCAGAGCCGTTTCGTGGCCTGGACCTTCCAGACCAAGAACGAACAGCAGATCTGGCGCCAGCGCTGGGTGCGATAGAGACAAATCCCAGGCAACAAAAAACCGTGCCCGGATCGCTCCGGAGCACGGTTTTTTTTGCTGCGTCTTACTTGTTAACAGCGTCGGTCAGGCCTTTGGCCACAACCAGCTTGATAACTTTCTTGGCAGCGATTTCGATGGCAGCGCCAGTCGAAGGGTTACGGCCAGTACGGGCAGGACGCTCGGTCACTTTCAGTTTGCCAACGCCTGGCAGAGTGATTTCGCCGCCGTTTTCCAGCTGGTCAGCAACAACTTGGCTCAGTTGGTCCAGCAGAGCGCGCACGGTGGTTTTCGGTGCGTCTACTGCTTCAGCCAGGTCAGCGATCAGTTGGTCTTTAGTAATAGCCATTGTGGTGTTCCTTCCCTATCAAATTCATATGGATTGCAGAGTGCAGTGTCAGCCGTCGAGCCCGACCGTCATGGCCTGGCACCCCCGGCTATAACCACGGAGATCGGGGTTATAGATGCTTGAAACGGGGATTGGTTCGACCTGACAGATGCTGAATGCACGCTTATCGCCGAGACTTGGCGTAAGACGGGGCAAAACTAGCACAGAGACGGGGAAATATCCGCCTCTACCTACCCATTTGGTCAGCTTTATCGCTCTAAACCGTGAAAAAAAGGCATATGCCTCGTCCGAGAGCACCCAAAATGCCCTTCGACGCGTGTCTTGACCAATGGGTGCGGTACACTGGGCGACTTTTCGGGGAGGCCGACCGCTCCCCTTCAACCAGCCGAGAAGCCCATGCCGATCCGTCATTGCATCGTCCACCTGATAGACAAAAAACCCGACGGCACACCTGCAGTTCTCCACGCCCGCGACTCCGAGCTTGCCGAGTCGGCCGCCATCGAGAACATGCTTGCCGATCTCAACGAGAGCTACAACGCCAAACAAGGCAAGGCCTGGGGTTTCTTCCATGCCGAATCCGGCGCGCACCCGTTCAGCGGCTGGTTGAAGGAATATTTCGAGGGTGGCCAGGATTTCACCACGTTCAGCCGCACCGCCGTCGAACATCTGCAAAAACTGATGGAAGAGTCCAACCTCTCCACCGGCGGCCACGTGCTGTTTGCCCACTACCAGCAAGGCATGACCGACTACCTCGCCATCGCCCTGCTGCACCACAGCGAAGGCGTGGCGGTAACCGACGAGCTGGACGTCACCCCGTCGCGCCATCTGGACCTGGGCCAGTTGCACCTGGCAGCGCGTATCAACGTGTCCGAGTGGCAGAACAACAAGCAGTCCAAGCAGTACATCTCGTTTATCAAAGGCAAGAACGGCAAGAAGGTCTCGGAATACTTCCGCGACTTCATCGGCTGCCAGGAAGGCGTCGATGGCCCGGGCGAGACGCGCACCCTGCTCAAGGCCTTCAGCGACTTCGTCGAAAGCGAAGACCTGCCGGACGAATCCGCCCGCGAAAAAACCAAGACTCTGGTCGATTACGCCAGCAGCCAGGCCAAGCTCGGCGAGCCCATGGGCCTTGAAGAGCTGTCGGGCTTGATCGATGAAGATCGGCCCAAGGCGTTCTACGACCATATCCGCAACAAGGACTACGGCCTGTCGCCGGAAATCCCGGCGGATAAACGCACCCTCAACCAGTTCCGCCGCTTCACCGGGCGCGCCGAGGGCTTGTCCATCAGCTTTGAAGCACACTTGCTGGGCGACAAGATCGAGTACGACGAGGCCGCCGGCACCTTGATCATCAAGGGCCTGCCGACCCAACTGACCGACCAGCTCAAGCGCCGCAACTGATGCTCGGCGGGGTCCTCAAGAAAGTCCTGCTGGTGTTGCTGGTGGTGGTGGTTATCCAGAACTGGGGCAAGATCGAGCGGCTGTTCAACCCCTCCCAGGTGGTCCCGGAGCAGACGCGAGCCTCGGCGCGGGTGGTGCTGTATGCCACCGAGTGGTGCGGCTACTGCAAGCAGATCCGCCGCTTCCTGGACCAGAAGGGCATTCCGTACCAGGCCGTCGATATCGAGAAGGACGCCCAGGCGCGCAAGGCGTATGAGGCGCTGGGTGGTGGCGGGATTCCGTTTGTGGACGTTAACGGGACGCTGATTCGCGACTACAACCCTGACGCGATCATGGCCGCGCTGAAATAATCAGCGCACCACGATTACCCGCCCCAACAGGCTGTGCTGCTCGAACCCCAATACCGCTTGCAAGGCGTTGAGTACCGCCTGCGGGTCTTTGCTCGGGAAGCTGCCGCTGACGCGCTTGGCACCCATCTCTTCGTTGAGCAGCAGGATGCGGCCAGGGTAGTAACGCCCCAAGTCCTTGACCACCTCCGCCAGCGGCGCCTTGTAGTAGTTGAGCCAGCCATCCCGCCAGGCCAGGCGGGATTCGCTGTCGACCGCGTGCAAGGGATCGGCGCTGCCATCGGCGTAGGCCACTTGCTGGCCCGCCGTCAGAATTTGCTGCGGGCCCTGTTTCGACGCGGTCACGCCCACCCGTCCCGACAACACCGTCACCTCGGCCCCCGCCGGTTGCAGGCGCACTTCGAACTGCGTCCCCAGCACCCGCGCTTCGCCGCCGCCCGCCTCGACCACAAAGGACTCGCCGGTGTGGGTGACGCTGAAAAAACCTGCACCGCGACGCAATTGGATATGCCGCTCACCGTCGCTGAAGTCCACGGCAATGGCGCTGTCCGCATCCAGCGTGACCCGGGATTGATCGGCCAGGGTGACGGTCTTCACTTCTCCCGGTGCGCTCACGTAATCGGCGCCGAAGTCATCGATCCACCGCGAAGGCTGCCAACCGGCGCCCATGGACACCATCAACACCAGGCACGCCGCCATGGCTAATGCGCCGGACCAGCGCACCACCCGCGAGCGCGTCGGGGTGTTCATCGCATTGAGGTAACCCTGCAATGCCAGCGCGTCTTCATCCGCCAGTTGGCGTGCCGGCACTTCGCTCAACTCCCAGAGCACCTGGGCCTGGGCATAGGCTTCGACGTGCGCAGAATCTGCCCTTAGCCAGCGGCTGAACGTGGCCTGGTCGCCACTGCTGGGCTGGTCGTGCAACAGGCTCAGCCAGGCCAGTGCGGCTTGTTCCTGGTCAGGTGTGGGGGTCGGATTCACGGTGCTTTCCCTGGCGTGCGCGATGGCGATGGTTCGCGAAGGCTGGCTTTGCAGGCTTCGAGGGCACGCATCATATGTTTTTCCACGGCGCTTTGGGACAGGCCCATGGCCTTGGCGATTTGCGCGTACTTGCGCCCGTGAATGCGGTTGAGCAGGAAGATCTGCCGGGTGCGCTCCGGCAGGCTGCGCAGGGCGGCTTCGACATGCCGCAGGTCGTTGCCCGCCTCGAGCGCCGCCTGGGGTTCGGAGCCCTGGTTATCCTGCTGTTCCGGCAGCCAGCCTTCACTGCTGCGCACCCGCGCGCCTTCGCTGCGCAGGTGGTCGATGGCGATATTGCCGGCGCAGCGCAACAGGTAGGTGCTGAGTTCTTCGACCTGCACCAATGGCCGACGCCAAAACCGCAGGAACAGGTCCTGCACCAGGTCGGCCGCCGTGGCGCGGCACCCGACACGGCGGCTCACCAACGCTTCCATCTGCGAACGCTGGGACAAGAACACCTGCAGGAAATGCGCGCGCCCACCCGCCGCGTCAGCCTGGGGGCTGTCCTGGGAATCGGGTGGGGTGCCGATCATCATGGCGGCGGCTCAGAACGTTGCGAAGGCAGCAACAGGGCAGGCCAGCAGGCCGACGCCTGCCAGGATCAAGGCCAGCCTTGGCCGATACGGCAACAACAGCACCAGCAACAGGGCGCTGAGCATCAACACCGCGCACCACTCCACCAGACCCTGGCCCCAATCGGCGACAGCCACGGCGGGCCAGATCGAGACGGTCAGCAGCAGCCAACCGATGACGCGCAAAGCAATACGCCGCCGAGGTGATGGCCTGCTGTGCAGCAGTTCGCCGTGGTGACGGTCGGTGGACAGGCACAAGGCGGTAAACCCGGCGTAACACATCAGCAGCGCGAGGAGCATTCAGTTCGCCTCCTGCTTGAGCTGCAGCGGCCGCGCCCGTTCGGTCTTGGGCTGCGGGGCCTTGCGGTGCTGCATCTTCCAGGCTGCCCAGGCGAGGAACACACCGCTGGCCAGGCAGGTCAGGTCGAAGCCCGCCATGGCCCAGTCGCCCGTCGCCAGTGAAGCGCCCAAGTGCTGCGACGTGGTCAGGGCATTAAGCAACGGGATTGCGGCAAACAGCAGTGCTGCGAAGCTCAATTGCTCAACCCAACCCTGGCGGCCCCGGCGCAGGATCGCGTGCAACAGGCTCAGGCCCCAGGCGATAAAGAAGGCCTGCACTTCCCAATCGGAGCGCTCGGCAAAGCCCACCGGCAATAAACGGTTGGCCCAGAAGAAGGCTGCAATGGCGATCAACAGCCCGGACATGCTGGCGATGTTCAGCACTTCCACCAGCCGCAGTTCAAACGGCATCACGCCGCTTTTTGCATGTTTGAGTTGCCGCTTGCCGAGCCAGATCACCAGTCCCGTGCCGATCATCGCCGTGCCCGCCAGGCCGCAGATAAAGTACAACCAGCGCAGCACCGGACCGGCGAAATGGCCCATGTGCAGGCCATAGAAGCTGCCGCCGATCGCCGCCGGCAGCGATTGTTCAGCACTGACCCGCAACAACTCACCCGTGTTGCCGTTGAACGACACGGTACTGCCGAAGTCATGCACCACGCGGTCGGAGCTGGCACGGAACAGGTTCACCGAAGCGTTTACATCACTCGGGTTGTTCACCGCCAGCCGCCCGACATGCCCACCCGCCCACTGCGCCCTCGCCTGCTCGTACATCGGCAGCAATGACAGCAATTGGCCTGGCTGGCCCAGCGCCGGCGCGTTGTTGGTGGCGGGGAACACGTCATTGAAGAAGGCCCGGGTGTCGTTGCCATAGGAGGCCACGATCGGCGCCGGCATCACCATGCTCATGAAAATCACCAGGCTGCTGTAGGTGATCATCAGGTGAAACGGCAGCACCAGCACACCCACCGCGTTATGCCCGTCGAGCCAGGAACGCTGGCCTTTGCGGGGGCGGAAGGTGAAGAAGTCCTTGAAGATTTTCTTGTGGGTGATGATGCCCGTGATCAATGCCACGAACATCACCATCGCTGCAATGGTCGACAGCCAGCGGCCCCACGGGTAAGGCATTTGCAGCTGGAAGTGGAAGCGGTAGAAGAAATCCCCGCCCATGCTTTCCCGGGCCTCTACGGCCTGCCCGCTCACGGGGTCGAGGGTTTTCTGAATGAAATTGCCGCGTTTGCCGGGGTCGACTTTGTCTTGCCACATCACTGACAGGCCAGGGTCGCGGCTATCCGGCAAGGTGATGAACCAGCGTGCGGCCGTGGGTGCGACCTTCTGCAGGTAGTCCTGGGCGACACTCAGGCTGCGCGCATCATCCAGGGGATGGGCCTGCACTTCGGGCTGCATCCAGTGACTGATCTCATCCTTGAAATAGGCCAGGGTGCCCGTCAGGAAAATCGCAAACAGCAGCCAGCCAAAGATCAGCCCGGCCCAGGTATGCAACCAGGCCATGGCCTGACGAAAGCCCTCTTTCATGTGCGTGCCATCCACAAGCCCAGGCCTGCCAAGGTGGCGAACGCCGCGCTCGGCAGCATCACGCCGCACCACGCGCGCCATGCCGTACGGCAGGCGAAGCACCACAGCACCGCCAACAGGTAGAACACGAACGAACTCATCATCCCGGTGATCACCGCATCGGCGCGGGAGACAGGCATCCACAGTGCCAGGCAGATACTGGCCAGGGACGCCATCAGGTAACCGCCAACCACAGCGGCGAGCACCCGCGATGTGACAGCGAGACGATAGGAAGCAGGCAGTGAGGTTTTGCTTTTCATGCGGGAGGCGCCAGGTTCATCAGCGCGCAATATTAATGATAAATATTCTCATAAGCAAAACAGAACGGATGAAACACCTGCCTTCACGCATTGCCGAACGGTTGGCGGCGCCCTACAATGCGAACAATTCTTGTTCTCTAAAGCATGCCCATGCTTGTGGAGTGTTTGCGTTGCAGCCGTCCAACACTGTCGAAGTGCTCTACAACGACCATCACCACTGGCTCACCGGCTGGTTGCGACGCAAGCTCGGCTGCCCGGAAAGTGCTGCAGACCTGGCACAGGATACCTTCATCCGGGTCCTGACCGCACGGGAGGCGCCGACGCTGGTCGAGCCCCGCGCGTTCCTCACCACGGTCGCCAAGCGTGTGTTGTTCAACTTCTACCGCCGCCAGGACCTGGAACGCGCCTACCTCGACGCCTTGGCGCAGATGCCTGAGCAGGTAGCGCCATCAGAAGAAGAGCGCGCGATCATCCTGCAAACCCTGCTGGAGCTGGACCAGTTGCTCGATGGCTTGCCCACCCAGGTCAAACGCACGTTCCTGCTGGCCCAGCTCGACGGCCTGACGTATGCGCAGATCGGCGCCGAACTGGGCATCTCCATCGCCACCGTCAAACGCCACCTGAATAAAGCCGCCATGCGCTGCTATTTCGCCCTATGAATGTCTCGACCCAGGTTGCCGAACAGGCCGTGCACTGGCTGATGGAAATGCAGCAAGGCGCGCTCAACCCACGCCAGCAGGCGGCCTGGCAACAATGGCTGAATGCCCATAGCGAACATCAGCGCGCCTGGAACCATATCCAGCGCGTCAACCAGCGCCTGCGCGGCATGCCCTCGCCCCTGGTCCATGCGGCGTTGAACGCACCTAAGTCCAGCAGCCGGCGCCAGGCGCTGAAGTTGTTGCTGATCCTCGGCGCCGGTTCGGCCGCCGCCTGGAGCCTGCGCCAGCAGCATATCCTGCCGCCGTTGAGCGCCGACTATCGCAGCCCCGTCGGCCAACGGCGTAAGGTGCAATTGGCCGACGGCAGCCAGTTGCAACTCAATACCGGCAGCGCCGTGGATGTGCACTTCGACGGCCGGCAACGGCTGATCCGCCTGCTCGAAGGCGAGATCCTGCTCACCGGCAATGCCGGCAGCACGCCGCTGCAGGTGTTGACCGGCCAGGGCCTGCTCAGCAGCCAGGCGGCGCGCCTGAATGTGCGCCAGTTCAACGACCACACCCAACTGGCGGTCTTGGACGGCCGCGTCGAGGTGATGCCCAACACCTACAGCGGCCTGCCCCTGACGGTCGAAGCGGCGCGCCAGGTCAATTTCACCCGTAAAGGCTGGGACACTCCGCGCCCTACCGACGCCAACAGCGGCGCCTGGGCCGACGGCATGCTGATGGCCGCGCATATGCGCCTGGAGGACTTTCTCGCCGAACTGGGTCGCTACCGCCGTGGCCAGCTCATTTGCGATGCGCAAGTCGCCAACCTGCTGCTGTCCGGCAGCTACCCGCTGGACGACAGCGAACGCATCCTCGACCTGCTGGAGGTCAGCCTGCCGGTCAAGGTGCGGCGTTTTACCCGCTATTGGGTGAGCGTCCAGGCACGTGCATAAATTATTTTCAGCCACCGTGAGCCGTTTTCCGCACCTCGCGTGACAGAGAAGGAAAGCCACCTTGATCCTTCCTTCTCAGGACCGCCCTCCATGCCCCAGCAACCCACCCTTCTCGCCCGCACCTTGCGCCAACTGCTGCTGGGCGCCAGCCTCAGCCTGACCGTACTGCCTTGCGTGATGGCGGCCGATACCAAGCCGTATCACATCGCCCCAAGCTCGCTGGAAGCAGCCCTGAACCAGTTTGGCCGTGAAGCCGGCGTGTTGATTTCCTTCGGTTCCGAAGTCACGGCGGGCATGCAAAGCCGTGGTTTGTCCGGCAGCTACAGCGCCGCCGAAGGCCTGCAGAAGCTGCTGGAAGGTACCGGCCTGCAAGCCCGCGCCGAAGGCGACAACGCCTACAGCCTGCAACCGGCAACGGCGCCGGCGGCTGTCGAGTTGGCGACCTCCAGCGTGGTCGGCGACTGGCTCGGCGATGCGGCACAAACCAATGTCTTCGAACACCCCGGCGCCCGTGACGTGATCCGCCGCGAAGAGTTCGAACGCCAGGGCGCCACCCAGGCCAAGGACGTGCTCAACCGCATACCCGGCGTCAACGCTCCGGACAATAACGGCACCGGCAGCCACGATATGGCGCTGAACTTCGGCATTCGCGGTCTCAACCCGCGCCTGGCCTCGCGCTCAACGGTGCTGATGGACGGCATCCCTGTGCCCTTCGCGCCGTACGGCCAGCCGCAGCTGTCCTTCGCGCCGATCAGCATGGGCAACATGGACGCCGTGGACGTGGTGCGTGGCGGCGGCGCGGTGCGCTACGGCCCGCAGAACGTCGGCGGCGTGGTCAACTTCGTGACCCGCGCGATCCCGGATGCACCCACCGTCAAAGGTGGCTTGCAGACCGAGACCAGCCCGTCTTCCAGCCATGACGGCTTCAAGACCACCGGCAACCTGCTGGCCGGCGGCACTGCCGAGAATGGCCTGGGCGGCGCGATTTTGTATTCCGGCACCCGTGGCGGCGACTGGCGCGAAAACAGCAACACGCGCATCGACGACCTGATCCTCAAAGGCAAATACCAGCTCGACGACGCCAACAGCTTCAACGCCATGGCGCAGTACTATGAAGGCCAGGCCGATATGCCTGGGGGCTTGAACGTCGCGGACTACAAGGCCGATCCATATCAGTCCACCCGTCCCTACGACAAATTCTGGGGCCGCCGTACGATGTTCAACATCGGCTATCGCTACGAGCAGGACCGCCGCGAATTCACCGTCAACAGCTTCTTCACCAAGACCCTGCGCAGCGGCTACCTGGACCAGGGCACCTTCCTGTCGCTGTCCCCGCGTGAGTATTGGGTGCGCGGCGTGGAAACCCGTTTCGCCCAAGGCTTTGACCTCGGCCCGACCAGCCATGAAGTGGGCGTCGGCTACCGCTACATCAACGAAGCCGGCCACGAGTTGCGCTACCGCACGCCGATTTCCGCCAACAACCAGCAAATCCCCAGCACCGACAGCCGCAACGACCGCGACACCCGCGGCGGCACCGAAGCCAATGCGTTCTTCGTCGATGACCGGATTGATATCGGCAAGTGGACCATCACCCCGGGCATCCGCTACGAGATGATCGAGTCCCAGCAGAGCAACAACCTGACCAACGTCAAATACAAAGGCGACTACAACACCGCGCTGCCGGCGTTGAACGTGCTCTATCACCTGACTGACGACTGGAACCTGTACGCCAACACCGAAGGTTCATTCGGCAGCGTGCAGTACAGCCAGATGCCCAACCGTGTGACCAGCGGTGAAGTGAAACCGGAAAAAGCCCGCACCTGGGAACTGGGTACCCGCTATGACGACGGCACCTTGCGCGCAGAGATCGGCGCGTTCCTGATCAACTTCGACAACCAGTATGAAAGCAACCAGACCAACGATTCGGTTATCGCCCGCGGCGAAACGCGCCACCAGGGTATTGAAACCAGCGTCAACTACGCCCTCGATGGCTTGAGCCCGGCGTTGGCCGGTTTCGATGTGTACGCTACCTACGCCTACGTCGACGCCACCATCCGCGAAGACGGCCCGAACAAAGGCAACCGCGTGCCCTTCTCGTCCAAGCACAAGGGCACCCTTGGCGTGGGTTACACCGAAGGGCGCTGGAAACTCAATGTGGACAGCAGCTATCAGAGCAGCCAGTTCGCCGACAACGCCAACACTCAGGCAGAAAGTGCTGACGGCGCCAACGGTCGAATCCCCGGCTACATGCTGTTCAGCAGCCGCGCAGCCTATGACTTCGGCCCGCAACTTTCGGATTTGAATGTGGCGGTCGGCGTGAAGAACATCTTCAACACGCAGTACTTCACCCGCTCGTTCGACGACAACAACAAGGGCAAATACGTGGGTGAGCCGCGTACGCTGTACGTGCAGACCTCTATCGCGTTCTAACTGCCCGCCAGGCAACTGGGGGTGGCGGCGACCAGAGCGTCGATTGCACAACGCGTCTTGGCCGGCATATGCACGGCTGTCGGCCAGATCACATGGATCGGCGCAGGTTGCTCGCGATAGCCGGGCAACACTGCGACCAACTGCCCCCGCAGCACATAGTGCGCAATCAACCAACTCGGCAACCAGGCCAGGCCGACGCCCGCGATGGCGGCATCGGCCACCGCCTGGAGGTCGTCCATCATCAACGGCGAGGCCACGGGATTGCGCTGCGAGGTCGTGCTGCGATAGGCAATGCCGCGATGGCCGGCAAGGTCTTCGATGCATTCAATCGGCCCGACGCGCTGCAAGTACGCCGGTGACGCCGCCAGCCCAACGGCCTGTTCGCCCAGGCGACGTGCACTGAGGCGGTCGGTGTCGGGCAGCGGGCCGATCCGCACAGCGACGTCGAAGCCTTCCTGTGCCAGGTCCACCAGCCGATCGGCGAAGCTGATCTCGATCTCCAGTTCCGGATAGCGCGCCATCAACCCCCACAATGCCGGGGCCGCGTAGTGATGCCCGAAGGCCAGTGGCAAACTCGCCCGCAAGCGGCCGCGTGGGTGTTGCCGGCCGCTTTCCAGCACCGATTCGGCCGCCTCGAGTTCCGCCAACGCGCGCAGGCAATGCTCGTAGTACGCCTGGCCGTCCTCGGTCAGACGCTGGCGGCGGGTGGAGCGCTGCAACAGGCATGTGCCCAGGCGCGCTTCCAATCGCGCCAGGCCCTTACCGACCGCAGAGCGGGTGAGGTTCAGCCGTTCGGCGGCCCCGGTCAGGTTGCCGCTTTCGACGATGTGCAGAAACAGCTCAACGCCATCAAAACGCGGTGTCGTCATGGCTCTATTGTCGCTCTGAATTCCCCTATTAGCGGAAAACTTATCACGAATAACGAAACAGATTCCCCTGAAAATAACACGACACTTCATCCACAGGAGAATCCCATGCCACCCGCCGCCACGTTAACTACCGCCAGCCCCCCGCGTACCGCCAGGAATGGGCTGGCCCTCACGGCCGTGTGCCTTGTCGCCCTGATGTTCGGCCTGGAGATTTCCAGCGTGCCGGT
This sequence comes from Pseudomonas sp. 8 R 14, assembly GCF_900005955.1. Classification (NCBI taxonomy): domain Bacteria; kingdom Pseudomonadati; phylum Pseudomonadota; class Gammaproteobacteria; order Pseudomonadales; family Pseudomonadaceae; genus Pseudomonas; species Pseudomonas sp. 8 R 14. The sequence goes on from NZ_CVTH01000027.1 coordinate 24,940, forward strand.
GATCCTGCCGACGCTCGAGCGGGAGTTGGGCACGGGCTTCCAGGACGCCCAGTGGATCATGAACGCCTACACCCTGGCCTGCACCAGCGTGCTGATGGCAGCGGGCACATTGGCCGACCGCTTTGGCCGTCGCCGCATGCTGGTGCTGTGCCTGTGGGTGTTTGGCCTGGCTTCACTGGCCTGCGGGCTGGCCGAGGATGCCTCGCTGCTGATCACGGCGCGGTTTATCCAGGGCATCGGTGCCGGGGCGATGATGATTTGCCAATTCGCCATCCTCTCGCACCTGTTCCGCGAACCGGCAGCACGGGCACGGGCGTTTGCGATATGGGGCGTGATTGCCGGCGTGGGCCTGGGCTTCGGGCCGATGATCGGCGCATTGATCCTGGCGGTGGCGGATTGGCGTTGGGTGTTCCTCGTACATGTGCCGCTCACCCTGTTCACCCTGGTGCTGCTGCGCATCAGCGTGCAGGAATCCCGCGACCCGGCCGCCCATCGCCTGGACATCGCCGGCATGCTCACCCTGACCCTGTCGGTGTTTGCCCTGGTGTACTTCATCACCCAAGGCAGCGAACACGGTTTCGGCACACCGGCCATGCTCGGTTGGGCGGCGTTGTCGGTGCTCGGCCTGCTGCTGTTCATCACGGTCGAGCTTCGCAGTGCGCACCCGATGTTCGACTTCTCGGTGTTCCGCATCCAGCGGTTCAACGGCGCGTTGATGGGTTCGATCGGCATGAACTTCAGCTTCTGGCCGTTCATGATCTACCTGCCGTTGTACTTTCAGGCAGGCCTGGGTTACGACACCTTGACCACCGGCGCCGCTCTGCTCGCCTATACCCTGCCGACCTTGCTGGTACCGCCACTGGCCGAGCGCCTGGCCCTGCGCTATGGCGCCGAACGCATCATCCCCCTCGGCCTGGGCCTGATGGGCGCGGGCTTTCTGGCCATGGCCGCCGTCAACGGCGCCGAGCACCCACGTATCGGGCTGGTGCTGCTCAGTTGCGTGATCGCCGGCGCAGGCCTGGCGCTGACCAACTCGCCCACCACCAATACCACCACCGGCTCGGTATCGGCCGACCGCGCGGGCATGGCCTCCGGCATCGACCTCAGTGCGCGGCTGATCACCCTGGCGCTCAACATTGCCCTGATGGGCCTGGTGCTGTTGCTGGGGATCAGCCATCAGCTGGCCGAGATGCTGCCCGCCACCACGGCAATGGAGTGGCCGGCCATCAGCCAGAACATTGCCGCAGGAAAGTTGGAGTCGATGGGGCTGGCAGCCAACGATGCCCAGGCGGCACTGCGCCACGGCGCCGGTTGGGCGATGCTGTTTGCCGGGTTGGGGGCTGGGGGGCTGGCGCTGTTGAGCCGGTATTTTTTCCGACGCGGCGCCTGAACGAAAACGGGCCTGCAGATGCAGGCCCGTTTGCAGGGGGTGAAAAGAACGTCAGCCGTTGATGACCGCGTTTTCGTTTTCCAGGAATTCCTGTTCCAGCGCGTCTTCGTTCACTTTGTTGATGGGCTGGTTTTTCGCGGCAGCGCGGGGCTTGCCTTGCAGTCGACCAAACAGATGTTCCAATGCGTGATCCAGCTTGGTGGCCGCGCTGTCAATCGCTTGTTCCAGGGTATCGCCCTTGGCGGACACCGACAGCGGTTGATGGCCTTTTGGCCGCGCTTCCAGTCGGCAACTTAAATCGTGGGGACCGGGCTTATCGCCGTTCTCATCCCGCAGGTAGACCTCCACTCGGGTCAGGTCTTCTTCATAACGTTCGAGCGTGCTCTCAATGGTAGTACGTACCCACTCCTCCAGTCGGATGCTGCTTTCAATATGGTTATCGCTATTGACTTGGATTTGCATAGTTCTTCCCTTATTTCAGCTAGCTCGCGAGAGGTCACAAACTGCAACACCGGGGTGGTGAAACCATGACCTCTTGATTACACAATTGAGCAGCTAGAGAAACATTTCAACCCCTTTGCAAAGATAAATCCCACATTACAAATTAACCCTGACGACGAGCAGAAACGCTGTTAGGGTGGGGAGTTAGTTACATCTTCTTACGCCCCGCAATCCTCACAATTGCCCCTCCCCCAGCGGGTGCAAGGCGCGAAAAATCCCTGCTTCCTCCACCAGCCAGTCATGCACCGCGCGTACGCCCGGATGGCTCAGGGCGCCCGGCGCATATAGCAACACATAACGTTTATAGTTGGGCACCGCGAGGCCGAACGGCACAATCAAGGTACCGCGTTCCAGCTCATCGTTGAGCAAGGTGCGTCGCGCAATCGCCACGCCCATGCCGGCGATGGCGGCTTCGATGGTCAGGTGGTTGCGGTTGAAGGTGTGGCCACGGCGTACATCGGCGACGTGATAGCCGATGGCATTCAGGTAGAACTCCCACTCCGCATACTCGTAACTCCCACGCCAAGCGGTAATGTCATGCAGCAGCGGGAAATGCACGAGATCGGCCGGCCCGTGCAAGGGCGGTCGGCCCCGCAACAGGCTGGGGGCGCAGACCGGGAAAATCTGCTCATCCAGCAGGGCTGTGGATAACAGGCCGGGGTAGCTGCCGTCGTTGAGGTCAATGGCCAGGTCAAAGTCGCCCTCGTGCAGGGCGATGCTGCTGTCCTCGGCAACCATACGCAGTTGGATATCCGGGAAGCGCTGCTGCAAGCGCGGTAAGCGTGGGGTCAGCCATTTGCCGAGAAATGATGGAATCGAGCGCAGGCGAAGCGTGCCGCTGATCATCCCCGCATCCAGCCGCTGCAACTCGGCGTCGATGCTGCCGTAGGCCTCCCCCACCGTTGCCGCCAGGCGCTGGCCCTCGGCACTCAGCTCCACCCCCCGTGCCCGTCGATGAAACAGCCGAAACCCCAGGCGCTCCTCCAACTGGCGGATTTGCTGGCTCACCGCCCCCGGCGTGATGTGCAGTTCTTCGGCGCAGCGGGTGAACGACAGATGCCGGGCAGCGCAGGAAAACACGTGCAACCAGACATAAGTCTGGCCATGGAGAGGGCGAGCCATAGAGTTTAGTCCTGCTAAAGGGTGTCTTAGGATAATTCGTTGGTCAGTGCCGATCTAGAGGCTCAGTATCGCGCCAATTGCGCTCGTCCTACAAAACATGGCAGCGATTCCTACTCCATTTCTTGTAAGGCTTTAGCATGGCTATCAGTGTTTTCGATCTATTCAAGGTGGGCATCGGCCCTTCCAGCTCCCATACCGTCGGCCCCATGCGCGCGGCGGCGACCTTCGCCCGGGCCCTGAGCGACCAGCACCTGCTGAGTGAAACGCGCCGGGTCGAAGTGCGCCTGTATGGCTCGCTGTCCGCCACTGGTGTCGGCCACGCCACCGACCGCGCCTGCGTCATGGGCCTGATGGGCGAATGGCCGGATCAGGTCGATCCCACTTCGATCAACACGCGAATCCAACAGCTGCGCGAGTCCGGACGGTTGTTGCTGGCCGGTCAACAGGAAATTGCTTTCAACTGGCAAAGAGACCTCCTGCTGCTGGACGAAAGTCTGCCCTACCACCCCAACGCCATGTCCCTGCACGCCTACGGCGACAACGGCCTGCTCAGCGAGCAGACCTATTATTCGGTGGGTGGCGGTTTCATCATCGAAGCCGCTGAAGCGGCTTCGGGCCTCGCGCCGGCCAACGATGTGCAATTGCCCTACGACTTCTCCAGCGCCGTCGAGCTGCTGGCCCTGTGCAACAAACACGGCCTGCGGGTTTCCGAATTGATGATGGCCAACGAACGCGCCTGGCGCAGCGATGAACAGATCCGCAGCGGCCTGCTGCATATCTGGTCGGTGATGCGCGAATGCGTGGAACAAGGCCTGCGCCACGAAGGCATCCTGCCCGGTGGCCTGCACGTGCCACGGCGTGCAGCGAAATTGCACCGCAGCCTGTTGGAAATCGGCAAACCCAATGTGATCACCTCGACCTTGTCGGCCATGGAATGGGTCAACCTGTTCGCCCTCGCCGTCAACGAAGAAAATGCCGCGGGCGGGCGCATGGTCACGGCGCCGACCAATGGCGCAGCGGGGATCATCCCGGCGGTGCTGCATTACTACATGAAGTTCAATGCCGACGCATCTGACGACGATGTGGTCAATTTCTTCCTGGCCGCCGCAGCCGTCGGCATTCTGTGTAAGAAAAACGCCTCGATCTCCGGTGCCGAAGTCGGTTGCCAGGGCGAAGTCGGTTCAGCCTGCGCCATGGCCGCCGCCGGCTTGGCCGACATCCTCGGCGCCACCCCCGAGCAACTGGAAAACGCCGCCGAAATAGGCCTGGAACACAACCTCGGCCTGACCTGCGACCCGGTCGGCGGTCTGGTGCAGGTGCCGTGCATCGAGCGCAATGCCATCGCCGCGGTCAAGGCCATCAACGCCACGCAAATGGCCCTGCGCGGTGACGGCAAGCATTTCATTTCCCTCGACCGGGTGATCCGCACCATGCGCGATACCGGCGCCGACATGCACGACAAGTACAAAGAAACTTCACGGGGCGGCCTGGCGGTCAGCTGGGTGGAGTGCTGATTGCGCTGTCAGCGATCGTTTTTTCCGTGTTGCCCTGAAACGGATCACCGATTTCAATAACAACATAGAACCCATGTGGGAGGGGGCTTGCTCCCGATAGCGGTGCATCAGCCAAGTATTCATTGACTGATGCACCGCTATCGGGAGCAAGCCCACACACACATAAGGAGCTCATTGTTTGACAGATCGCTGTACGGCACGCCCTTTGCTGTACAGCTCATGAGGTAAACGGAATTTGTACAACCTCAGCGACGGAGTGGCCGGTGGTCAGGCAACGCGAACTAATCACGACACCGGTCGTCAATGACTGCATGTTCTTATCAGGCGGTAACGCACCATGGACAATCCTTTTCAGATCATCACCGACACCTTCACCCCAAAATACCGCGTCAACCTGAGCATCCAACGGCTCGACGGCAGCATCATGCTCACCCTCTCGGACGAGACGGGCGTAGTGGCCAAACGCATGATCAGTGCCGAACAACGCAACGACCCGCAACGGCTCAAACGCCTGGTGCAAAGCATTCAATTCGGCATCGCCATCGAGCAGGGCCACAGCGCCATGGAGATCCTGGCGGTGATGACGGACGGCGACAGCCACAAACTGCTGCAGCGGCCACCGACCCGCCCCCTGCCCTTCAGCGTCGGGCTTTAAAGCTCGCCCTTCTCGGTCTCCAGGTTCGCCTCGCCCTTGCGACGCGGGCCTTCGACCTTCACCGACGGGAACGCCGACGACGCGTAGCGCACCACCAGAATCGCAAACGCCAACAGCAGAATCCCGCCGCACAGGTAGATGATGCCGAGGTCGGGCGGGTTGTGGTGGGACACATTGGAGATCAACAGCCGCGTGAGCGCGGTGATCGCCACGTAGATCAGGAAACGCACCGGCATGTGGTTGGTCTTGAAGTAAATCCCGACCATCGCGCCCAATTCCAGGTAGATGAACAGCAGCAGGATGTCATCGATCTTGATGTGCCCGTTCTCCAGCATCCCCAGGAATTCCATCACCGCTGCCCAGGCGGTCACCGCACCGATGGCGAACAACGCCAGGTAATGGAACGACTCGACAAACAGGTTACCCAGGGACTCGGCCAGCCCATGAACTTGATGGCGCAGCTTTTCGGCCCAATTAAATTTCACGATGGTGCTTCCTTAGGTCGGTTCGACCGGATAATGCGGGTTGGACGTGACGGTTGTTCTGCATGCAGAAAAAAGGCCAGAGGCGGGTATAAGATGATGGCGGGGTGACATGAGGCACGTGGGAGGATGAGCAGAGTAGATACTTTGCCCATCCGAGAAGCGGATTTTTCAAGGATATCGCTGGCGGGCGTGTAAAACCGAGATGACCCGAATGTTGTCTGTCACCTTATAAACGACCAGATAATTCGGGTGTACCACCATCTCTCGCGTGCCGATGACACGCTCAGGGCGGTAAAGATGGGGCCTACGAGAAAGAGCCAGCACGGAGGCTTCTATTGCTTGGTTTAGCTCAAGCGCAGCAACTGGATTGCGGTCGCTGATGTAATCAGTAATTTGCCGGAGTTGCACCCGCGCTGCGGGACCCCACTCAATCAGCATCGCCTTTCTTGCGTTTGGATTCAATTAACGCGCGCATCTCTGCCATCACTTCATCATGAGAAATGCCAGGGCTTGGATCATCAAGAGCGGCCTGTACCTTGGCGCGAAACCAGCGGTCATAGCTGTCGGCCTGCTCTTCGGTATCTGCGGGGATACCTGAGGAAAAGGAAGTGTCCATAAAAGCCTCCGTTGTCGATGAAGAAGGAGTCTAGTCGCTGGAGTTTTTACTGTCGTGCTCCGAGCGCTGAAGTGAGTAACAGGAAAAATCGAAGCCATTTGTGACTATTTTTTGACCGTTCCCATAAACGTAGGAACGGTCAGAGGGCTTGGCATCAAACTGGTGCGACTTTCTCTAGCGCTTGGTCGACTAACAGACCGCCAATCTCAACCAATTGGTGAATGGCCAATACCAGACTTCGCTGCGGACCTTCAAGGTCGAATGCCAGCATATTAGCCATTTCACGGGCGCTGTTCAGGGTTTCGCTGGCGTTAGCCAGTAAGGTTTCTGTGTCAGCTTCAGGCGTGACGCTGAATAGCGTCGAATCGGTGGACGGGGGGTTGGGAGTGATTTTTTTCATAGATTAGTTCCTTAGTTAAGAAACCATCACCGCCTGCCGCCAAGCAGGTTGGGTGACGGATTGCACAAGGTTGGCGGACCGGTAAGGAACAACCCGGCACCCCGAAGGGTCCATGCGCAACCCGCCATGACACAAGAATGCAAATGCAAAAAACGCCTGCAGTCTTATAGGGGTGTTGTTGCGCTTCCTTGTTGGGCCGCCAAGCCCGCTAGCTGCATTTGCAGCGCCCGGTGAAAGTAAGCCACCGGACAATTCCAGCGCAACCCCGGCAAGTTGTCAGAAATTTCCGGTGTAGCAAACCCCTATTTCCCGGCTACATTAAAAAACTGCTACCCAAACCCCACGGTTTGGCTTACCCTTTTAGCTGTATATAAATACAGTAGTCGCAAAAGACAACTATCGTGAAGGCATGTGAGGTGGTGAATGGCCGTCGAAGTGGTATACCGCAGCAGCCGAGATCTGGAGCGTTTGTTCATGGATAAAGCCGAAGCTGACCGTCATGACAAGATGCTTGAACTCGCTGAGTTGCTCGCAGAAGTGTTGCAAAAAGCCGTGCCGTCCCTGAGCGAACAGCAGGTGGAGGAAGCCGGGATCTACATGGCGAAGAATCGCGATGTGTTTGCCAAGGCGTTCAAGAGCCAACCGGATGCGTTGTCCGAGTTGCTGAACGCACCGGCGGAATAAAGCCCGAATTGAACAGGCCCTGAATCATGGATTCAGGGCCTTTTTAATGCGTGGTCTATTTGTAGAGCAATCGCTCGGCCAGTTCGTCCGCGACCCGTGCGGGTGAGCGTTTTTCGGCCTGGGCGTGGGCGAATATTTCCGTCAGGCGCGTGCCGATATTGGACAGGTGCGCGGTGATGGTCGGCAGCTCGGCGCCGCTGTGCTTGAGGGCGACGTAGATCAGGCCGCCGGAGTTGATCACGTAGTCCGGGGCGTAGAGGATGCCGCGGCCTTCGAGTTGGTCGGCCACTTGCAGGTTGGTCAGTTGTGCACTGGCGGAACCGGCGACGGCGGCGCAGCGGAGCTGGCCGACGCTCTGGCGGTTGAACACGGCGCCCAGGCCGCAGGGGGCGAGGATGTCGCACGGGGTGCTGAGCAAGGCGTCGTTGGCGATGGGATGCGCGCCGAGCTGTTCCATGGCCAGCTGCACCTTGCCGTGGTCGATGTCGCTGACCAGCAGTTCGGCGCCAGCGGCGTGCAGTTGTTCAGCAAGGGCGTAACCCACGTTGCCCAGCCCTTGGATTGCCACGCGCAAGCCTTCGAGGTTGTCACTGCCCAGTCGGGCCATGGCGGTGGTGCGGATCCCGGCGAACACGCCCATGGCGGCATGGGGCGACGGGTCGCCGGCAGCGGTGGTGCTGGTAACGAAACGGGTGTGTTGGGCGATGCAGTCCATATCGGCGACCGAGGTGCCGCTGTCGGTGGCGGTGATGTAGCGACCGTCGAGTTGCTCGATGCAACGACCGAAGGCTTCAAACAGCGCCGCACGGTTTTCCACATGGGCGGGGCGCAGGATCACCGCCGTACCGCCACCCACCGGCAACCCGGCCAGGGCGGCCTTGTAGCTCATGCCTTGGGCCAGGCGCGCGGCGTCCGCCACGGCGCTTTCATCGTCGGGGTAGGCAAGGTAGCGACAACCACCCAAGGCTGGGCCCAGGCGGCTGTTGTGGATGGCTATGACCGCCTTCAACCCCGTCACCGGGTCGATGCTCAGGTGCAGCGATTCAAGGCGGGTGCTGTGCATGAGAGCAAACATCGTCGAGCTCCCGAATCACTTCTTGTGTCGCCAAGTATAGGCTTGCGGCAGAAAACTGCCGAAGTGCGCTGGAATAAGCCGTCCGGTTTTGTAGGTCTTGTGACATAAGCGGATAGGATATTTCTTAAGCCACTGGACGAAAATTCCCAGCAAGGCTAAAACGGGGGCATTCGCCGGAGAATGCAATGAATCCCCGTCACGCTTTTTTCGCCTGCCTGGAACGTTCGCCCCCCGCGCTGTTTGAAGCCGCGCTGTGGATCGCCGCCGAGCATGACCCGGCGGTGCAGCCGGCGTTGATCATGCAGGACCTGAAACTGCTCGAGCAACAGGTCAGCCTGGGCATGCCCCTGCTGCCGGCGGATGAACTGGGCCAACCCTTGCTGCGACGCATGAATGACCTCGGCTTCGCCCAGGATGACTTCACCCCGCTGCGCCCCGCCGCCGCCCTGCTGGACAAGGTGTTGCAACGCAAACGCGGGCAGCCCCTGGCCATGGGGTTGATTGCCATGGAGCTGGCGCGACGCCTGGGCATTCCCATGGTCGGCGTCAACTTTCCCGGCCACTTCCTGCTGCGGGTGCCCGGTGCCGATCACCTGCTGGACCCCTGCGGCGGACGACGCCTGTACCCCAACGATTGCCGCGAGCTGCTGCAACGCCAGTATGGCCCCAACCTCAAGTTGCAGGTCGACCACTTGCACACCGCCGAACCCCGTTCGATCCTGCAACGGCTGTCCCGCAACCTGCGCCAGTTGCACCTGGCCAATGACAACCCCCTGGCCGCGCTGATCGACGCCGAGCGCGTGCTGGAACTGGGCAATGCCAGCGCTGCCGATTACCTCGCACGGGCCAGCCTGTATCAACGCCTGGACTGCCCCAACGCCGAGCGCTTCGACCTTGAACACGCGCTGATGCTCAGCGAAGACCCGATCCAACGCTTGCGCCTGACTGAACGCCTGGGGCACCTGCCGCCCAACTCCGTGGTGCATTGAACCCACTGCTCTCAAGCGCCTATTTCCCTGTGGCAAGCGGGCTTATGTGGTGAGCGGGCTTGCCCCGCGCTGGAGTGCGAAGCGCTCCCACGATTTTTAGGGCCGCTACGCAGCCCAGCGCGGGGCAAGCCCGCTCACCACAGTGATCCTGCTCGATGTAGATGCAACATCTTCAGTGATTGGCCGGTACCTTGAGGATATCGCCGTGCAAAGAGCTCTTCGGCGCGTCAGGCGCGGGCGAGCGCACTTGAATGATCAACAACGCCGCGATCACCGCCGGAATCGCGCAGAAGAAGAAAATCTGCTGCACCGGAATATGCATCGCCAGCAGCATGCTGCCCAGCAACGGGCCCAGGATCGAGCCGAAGCGCCCTACACCCAATGCCCAACCCGTACCGGTGGCGCGTACATGCGCCGGATAAAAATTGCTGGCGAAAGCATTAAGGGTCAGTTGCCCGCCGATGATGCAAAACCCGGCGGCAAACACACAGGCCACCAGATAGCGCGGATTGTCGTGGTTCAGCCCCAGCAGCACGGTACACACCGCCGCTGCCGCCAGCACGCCGGACAACAGCCGCACCTTGCGCTTCAATCGGTCGGCAAACCAGGCCATGCCGATGGCACCCAAGGTGCCGGCGAACAGGAACATCGAGGTCACCAGGTTGGCTTCACTCAACGCCAGGCCACTTTCCAGCAGCAGCGACGGCAACCAGCTGATCATGAAATACAGCAGGATCAGGCTGACAAAGAAGGTCGCCCAGATCAGCACGGTCGGGCGTGCATAGCCATGGCGAAACAGCTCCACCACCGTCAACGGGCTGCCCTGCTCGTGGCGGTTTTCTTCCTCGCCCTCCAGCGGCGCACGCCACCCAGGCAACACGCGCGCGGTGACCTTATGCAAGCGTGCATACGGCGGCGCATCGCGCAGCAGGCGCGGCAGGGATTCCGGCAGCAGCCACACCAGGAAAGGGAACAGCAGCAACGGCGTCACGCCGCCGGCAAGAAACACCGCCTGCCAGCCAAAGCCGTCGATAAATCCTGCGGCCACAAACCCACCGGCTGCGCCGCCGAACGAGAAGCCGCACGCCGCCAACGTCACCATCAAGGTGCGCAAACGTGGCGGGGAATAGTCCGACATCAACGCCATGGCACTGGGCATCGCGCCGCCCATGCCGATACCGCAAATAAAGCGCGCCGCCATCAGCGTTGTCAGCGAGCTGGCGAAGATCATCAACACCGTGAGGCTGGCATAGATCAGCACGCAGCCCAGCAGGATGCGGCGTACGCCAAAGCGGTCGGCCAGGGGTGTCACCAGCAACGAGCCCAAGGTCAGCCCCAGTAGGTTGGCACTGAACACCGGTCCGAACGCGGCCTTTTCCAGCCCCCAATCCGACGCCAGCGCCGGCACCACATAACCCAGCACCTGGGCATCGTAGCCATCGGTTACCAGCAACAAGGCCAGCAACAGGAGAATCAACCACTGGTAGCGCGACACCGGACGGGCATCGAGTGCCGCGCGAAAGCTGGCAATCTGATTGTGCATCGCAAGGTACCTGTTTTTATTATTGTGCTCACGCTCTGCGTGGGCACGATCACTCAGGAGTGTCGGGTTGATTGGCCGGATGGGCCTGGATAAATGCCGGATGCTGCGCCGCCAACGCCGCCACCCTGCCGATGCGCGGATACGCCCCCAACGGCACCTTGAAGCGCTCCGCCGCATACAGTTGGGGAATCAGGAAGGCATCAGCCATCCCCGGCTGCTCGCCGAAGCAATAGCCCTTATCGCCAATCAACTGTTCCACCGCACCCAGCCCCTGGCTGATCCAATGCCCGATCCACTCCAGCACCTGCGCCTCGTCATGTCCCCACTGACGCAACAGGTTCTGGGTGCTGGAGTTGTGCAGCGGGTGAATATCGCAGCCGATGATCGACGCCACTGCGCGTTCATGGGCACGGGTGGCCATGTCCTTGGAAAGCAGCGGCGCCTGTGGATAACGTTCGTCCAGGTATTCAATGATCGCCGCGGACTGAATCAGCAGCTCGCCGTCATCGGTGCGCAAGGCCGGAACGCGACCTTGGGGGTTGATGGCCAGGTATTCGGGCTGGCGATTGGCGCCACCCGCCGGCACCAGCAGGTTGATGGGCACCGCAGTGAAAACCAGGCCCTTGAGCGCAAGGGCGATGCGCACCCGGTAGGACGCCGTAGAGCGGTAGTAGGTATAGAGTTCCATCGCCCTGCCCTCCTAGCGCGCCGAGACCACAGTGCCACGGCATTCGCCGAAGCCGATGGAGGCGAAGCCTTCACGGTTGCAGCGGGCGCGCAGGATGACTTCATCGCCATCCTCCAGGAACCGGCGCACTTCGCCGGAAGGCAGCTCGATGACCTTCTTGCCGCCTTCGGTCATCTCCAGCAGGCTGCCGAACTGCCCGGCCTCAGGACCCGACAACGTCCCCGAACCAAACAGGTCGCCGGCCTGCAATTGGCAGCCGTTGACGCTGTGGTGCGCCACCAATTGCGCGACGGTCCAGTACATATGCAGGCTGTTGCTCAGGGCCAGGCGATGGGCCGGCAGGTTCTGTTCGCGCATGGCGGCGGTGGTCAACAGCACCTCAAGTTCGATATCCAAGGCGCCAGCGGCCTGGTCACGCTTATCCAGCAGGTACGGCAGTGGCTGCGGATCGCCTTCGGGCCGCGCCGGCTGTGCTTTGCGGAACGGTTCCAGGGCTTCGGCCGTGACCACCCACGGTGAAATGCTGGTGATGAAGCTCTTGGACAGGAACGGGCCCAGCGGCTGATATTCCCAGGCCTGGATGTCCCGCGCCGACCAGTCATTGAGCAGGCAGAAACCGGCGATATGCTCGGCTGCATCGCCGATGGCAATCGAGTCGCCGATGGCGTTGCCCTGGCCGATCCAGATGCCCAGCTCGAGTTCGTAGTCCAGGCGCGCGCAGGGGCCGAAGCTTGGTTCGGTCTGGCCGGCCGGCAAGGTCTGGCCTTTGGGGCGACGGACGTCAGCACCCGAGGGGCGAATGGTCGAGGCGCGGCCGTGATAACCGATCGGCACGTACTTGTAGTTCGGCAACAGCGGGTTATCCGGGCGGAACAGTTTGCCGACGTTTTGCGCATGCTCGATGCCGACGTAGAAGTCGGTGTAGTCGTTGATCTTCGCCGGCAGGTGCATCTGGCAATCGGCGGCGCGGTGCAGCACCTGCGCTTCACGGGCCTGCAGCTTGCTGCCCTCGGCGAGCAGCTCCAGGAGGCGCTCGCGCAAGGCCACGCGCGGGCCACGGCCCAGCTCGAAAAAGGCGTTCAACTGGCCGCCCGCAGTCGCATCAACGGCGCGGCGGGCTTCGCCTTCAAACTCATCCACGGCGGCGTGCAGGTCGAGGATCGCGTCGCCAATCGCCACGCCACTGCGCGGCACCGAGCCGTTGATGCTGAACACACCCAGCGGCAGGTTTTGCAGGGGGAAATCACGGTGACCATTGGCGGAGGCTACCCAACTGCGGGTAGGGGTTGGCTGCGTCATGGGTTATCTCCGGTTCGGGTTGAAGGTGACGGGCAACGAGGCCCAGCACGCGTCATAGGAAGGTTGCAGTTGCGGGCACTCCAGGGCGAACTGAGTGGGACGCAGCACTTGGCTGGTCTCGAACATGAAGGCCATGGTGTTATCGATCTTGTGCGGTGCCAGGTCCACGTTGATGGCCTTGGTGCAGGTCTCGCCGTCCGGGCCGTGGGCGCTCATGCAGCTGTGCAGCGACGCGCCACCGGGCAGGAAGCCTTCGGCCTTGGCGTCGTAGGCGCCCTGGATCAGGCCCATGTACTCGTTCATCAGGTTGCGGTGGAACCACGGCGGACGGAAGGTGTTCTCGGCCACCATCCAGCGCGGCGGGAAGATCACGAAGTCGAGGTTGGCCAGGCCGTGCACGCTGGTGGGCGATGTCAATACGGTGAAGATCGACGGATCGGGATGATCGAAACTCACGGTGCCAAGGGTGTTGAAGCGGCCCAGGTCGTATTTGTACGGCACGTTATTGCCGTGCCAGGCCACCACGTTCAGTGGTGAATGGTCCAGCTCGCACGCCCACAGTTCACCGAGGAATTTCTGCACCAGCGTGGTCGGTTGCCTGAGGTCTTCGTAGTGGGCCACCGGGGTGAGGAAGTCACGCGGATTGGCCAGGCCGTTGCTGCCGATAGGCCCCAGGTCCGGCAGGCGCAGCGGCGCGCCATGGTTTTCGGCGACGTAACCGCGCGCCTGTGCATCCAGCAGTTCGACACGAAATTTGAGGCCACGGGGCAACACGACAATGTCCAGCGGCTCGACGTCCAGCACCCCCAGTTCGGTGGCGATGCGCAGGCGGCCCTGCTCGGGCACGATCAACAGTTCGCCGTCGGCATTGAAGAACACGCGGTCCATCGAGCGGTTGGCGCGGTAGGTGTAGATGCTGATGCCTGAGGGTTTTTCCGCCCCTGAGTTGGCCACCATGCCGACCAGGCCGTCGATAAAGTCCGTCGGCTCACTCGGAATATCCAACGGGTTCCAACGCAGGCGATTGGGCGTCACCGTCCCCAACGGGCCGCCGGCCAGCTGCCGCTCCAGCTTGACGAACGCCGGGTGATTGGCCGATGGCTGGATGCGGTACAGCCAGGTGCGGCGGGCTTCGCTGCGCACCATGGTGAAGGCGGTGCCGGAAAACAGTTCGGTATACAGCCCGTAGGGTGCTTTTTGCGGAGAGTTCTGGCCGACCGGCAAGGCGCCGGGCAGGGCTTCGCTGGCGAATTCATTGCCGAAGCCCGACAGGTATTCGAGGTTCATGGATCATCCTCAAGGCGGAAGTTGTTTTTATCGTAATCCAGTTACGCATAACGTAATTTGATCACTATCGACCGTCAAGCTATAAAGACGCCCATTCATCTCTCGGATTCTCGCCCCTCCATGGAAAAGCCCCGCGACACCGGTAAACAGAAAGTCCGATCGGCCGAAGTAGGCACCGACATCCTCAAGGCCCTGGCCGAACTGTCGCCCTCCACGTCGTTGTCGCGGCTGGCCGATCATGTGCAGATGCCGGCGAGCAAGGTGCATCGTTATTTACAGGCGCTGATCGCCTCGGGTTTTGCCGAACAGAACGCCGCCACCAACCATTACGGCCTGGGGCGCGAAGCATTGCGCGTGGGCCTGGCCGCACTGGGCAGCATGGACGTGCTGAAAGTCGGCGCGATGCCCCTGGCAGAGCTGCGCGACGAGTTGAATGAAACCTGCTTCCTGGCGGTATGGGGCAACCAGGGCGCGACGGTGGTGCAGATCGAACCGGCAGTACGCGCGGTGACGGTGGTGACGCAATTGGGGTCGGTGTTGCCTCTGCTCAGTTCGTCCACCGGGCTGGTGTTCAGTGCCTTCCTGCCGTCGCGGGAAACCGTCGAGTTGCGGGAGCGTGAAATCCAGGCCGGCACCGCCCATGCCCTCGCCGACGACCAGGCCTACGCCATGGCCTGTGAACAAATCCGCCGGCGCGGCCTGCACTTTGTGCATGGCCTGCTGATGCCGGGGGTGGATGCGCTGTCGGCACCGGTATTCAACGCGGTCGGGCACGTGGCGGCGGTGATGACCGTGGTCGGCCCCACCTCGCTGTTCCACGCCGACGAAGATGGCCCGGCGGCGCAGCGTTTGCTGGCGGCGACCCAGGCCGTGAGTTGGCGGATGGGCTACCAGCCCTGAGCTAGTCGTGCCACTGGGCCAGCGCCAACGCCATGCGGTTCTCGAGGGCGCGGACAGGGGCTGCGTCGCTGACGTAGTTATTACTGATCATCGAAAACACCAGGCGCCGTCCCTCGGCATCGGTGATATAGCCGCTCAGCGATGATACGCCGGCCATGGAGCCGGTCTTGGCGTGCAGGTTGTTTTCCGCAGCCGTCCCGCGCAGTCGATAGCGCAGGCTGCCGCCGGTCATACGGTCGGCATTGCCGGCAATCGGCAAGGCGTTGTACCAGGCATCGAACCAGGGCTGTTTGGCGCTAGCCAGCAGCAGGTCGGTCAGGTTCTGCGACGAGACCAGATTGCGCCGCGACAAACCTGAGCCAT
This sequence comes from Pseudomonas sp. 8 R 14, assembly GCF_900005955.1. Taxonomy (NCBI): domain Bacteria; kingdom Pseudomonadati; phylum Pseudomonadota; class Gammaproteobacteria; order Pseudomonadales; family Pseudomonadaceae; genus Pseudomonas; species Pseudomonas sp. 8 R 14. The sequence continues at coordinate 40,451 of NZ_CVTH01000027.1, forward strand.
CCACCTGGCTGAGCGTCGCCGGGTCCAGGCCCTGGCGCTGCATGAACGCCGCTACCGCCACCACGCCCGCCGCCGCCGTACCCGCGTTGGCCGTTTTGCGGCCCATGGCCTTGAGCAACGCTTCGGACATGTTGTTGTTCGAGAGCTTGAGCAGCGGTGTGATCAAGTCCTGTAACGGCGCCGATTGATGCTCCGCCAACACTGTCGCCGTCGCGGGGCTGGCGCCACCGATCACGCGCCGGCCCAGCACCTGGATGCCCTGCTGCGCCAAGGCCTGCTCAAACAGATTGGCCACCAGTTGCGTCGGTTCCCACACACTCACCCACTGCCGACTTTGCTTGCCCGGGGCGAGCGCGCCGCTGAGTTGCAGCAGGTTGGTACCGTGCTGGCGGGTAATGGCGTAGCTGTTGCCGGGGCCGCTGACGGCACGGTTGCTCAGTTGCACGTAGTCGGTGGACGGGCTCAGCATCACGCTTACTGGCTGGCCGAGCGCGACGGGCGCCTTCGCGGTGACAAGCAAGGTGCCCGCGTCAAAATCCGCATTGGGAGACACTGTCAATGCCGAAATCTGCGCGCCGTAGTAGGTGCTTTCATCGTCTTGCGCCCAATCCACGCCCAGGCGCTCGGCGTCGAACCAGGTGTCGTCGAAAACCAGGTCGCCTTGTACCTGGCGCACGCCCCGGCTCGCCAACTGGGCGGCCAATGCCTGGTAGTCGACGAACTGCGTGGTCGGGTCGCCGAGGCCGCGCAGGTACAGGTTGCCGGCCAGGCGCTCGCCTTGCCGGGTGCCGTTGCTCAACAGCTGGGTGGAAAAACGGTATTGCGGCCCCAGCACATCCATCGCCGCAGCGGTGGTGAGCAACTTAAGGTTGGAAGCCGGAATCAGACGGGTGCGCGGGTTGTGCTGATAGAGGGTACTGCCGCTGCGGGCGTCGCGCACCATGATAGAAACCGTGGCGCCGTTGAGGACAGGATCGGCCAACAGCTGATCCAGGGTTGAAGGCGTGGAAGGCTGCGAAACACTCGCGCAGCCGCCCAGTAAAACGCTCAGGCACAGCAGGTGCAGCCATCGTCCAAAGTGCATCAGTACTGTGTTCCGCAAAGCCATTAATGGCCGCAACGCTAACAGCTCCGTACCTTTGTGGCGAGCGGGCTTGCCCCGCGTTGGGTGGCGAAGCCGCCCTTAATGATGCCGTCGCGTTCTTTCAGGAACACCATGGAGTCTGTTTTGGGGCTGCTTCGCAGCCCAACGCGGGGCAAGCCCGCTCACCACAAGAAGCCCGCTCACCACAGGAAGCCCACTCACCAGAGGAAGCCCGCTCACCAGAGGAAGCCTGCCCACAACAAGGAGCACACTTGCCATAGGGAGCTCGCCAGGTTTTAGAACTCCAGGGTGCTGGACACCGATACCTGCCGCGCATCGCCCATGGACACAAACAAGCGACTGGCCGCCGAGGTGTAGTAAACGCGGTCGAACAGGTTTTTCACGTTGACCTGGAACTTGACCTTCTGCCCGTCGATCCTGGTGTCGTAGGTGGCGAAGGCGTCAGCCACGGTGTAGCCCGGCAGGTTGAAGTCGTTGGCGGCGTCGCCGGCGCGTTCGCCGACGTAGCGTGCACCGGTGCCCACGCGCAATTGGTCGCCGCCGAAAATGTTGCCGAAGTCGTAGGCCACCGACAGCGAGCCGGTGTGCTTGGCCACGTTTTGCAGGCGGTTGCCTTCCAGCGTCGGGTCCTTGTCCTTGATGTCTTCGGCGTCGGTGTAGGCGTAGCTGCCGATCACGCTCCACTGATCGGTCAACTGGCCACTGGCGTCCAGCTCCAGGCCACGGGAGCGCACTTGGCCGGCGATGCTGTAGACGGTGTTCGCGAGGGACCCCACCGACACCAACACATTGCGCTTGTCGATAGTGAACAACGCTGCGCTGGCGGTGATGCGCCCGGGGATGTCGAGCTTGGCGCCCAGCTCCCACGATTTGGATTCCTCCGGCGTGAGGTCACCGGTCAACGTGCTGCCATCGGCCAAGGCGGCGATGGTGGAGTTGGGTTTGAACGACTCGGTGTAGCTGCCGTAGAACGACAACTCATCGGTGTAGCGATACACCAGGCCGGCACGCGGCACCCAGGCCTGGCCGTTGCCGTCGGTGTTGGCCTTGAACGGCACGCCCTTGCCGGCGTACTGGTCATACATCTGATAGCGCGCACCGGCCACAAAGATCCACTGGTCGGTCAGGTGAATCGCGTCCTGGAAGAACAGCGAGTCGCTGCGCAACAGGTCGGTCTGGGCGCTGTCGGCGGCGCTGACGGTAGTGCCCGCGACTTCGTTGCCGTACACCGGGTTGTTGTAGTTGAACGTACCGCGCGAGTTCTGGCGAATCAGGTCGGCGCGGTAGATCTTGCGGTACTCGTCGTCCAGGCCGAACACCAGGTCATGCTGCATGCCCAGCACATTGACCTTGCCTTCCAGGCTGGCCGTGGCGAAACGGTCGGTGGTGATCGCACCTTTGGTGCCGTCCATCTTGCGGGTCAGGGTGCCGTTGGTATTTACCGCGCTGACACGCACCTGGCTGGCATCATAGGTCTCACGGTTCCAGCTGTAGCCGAAATGGGCTTTCCAGTCGTCGTTCAAGTCGTGGTCGGCTTCAAAGCGGTACAGGTCGGAACGCCCTTCCATGTTGTTGAACGGCTCGTCCAGACGGCGAGTGGCCGGGATGTCCAGCGGGTGGTTGGACTTGTCGATGGCGGTGCCGCGGTCGAACGGCGAGAGAAATTCGCGGTGTTCGTAGGCGAACAACAACTTGGTTGAATCGCCGTACCAGGCCAGGGACGGCGCCACCAGCGACTCGCGGTGGGTGCCGAAATTGCGCCAGTAGTCTTCGTCTTCATGGTCGACGATCAGGCGATAGGCCAGGCCCGAGTCACCGATCGGCCCGGTGGTGTCGAGGCTGCCACCGCTGCCGTTCTTGCCGTTGCCGAAGGTGGAGCCGCGCACGGTCAGGGCTGTGGATTGGGTCAGCTCGGGCTTTTTGCTGACGATATTCACCACGCCGCCCGGGTCCTGGATGCCATACAGCAGCGAGGACGGGCCCTTGAGCACTTCGACACGCTCCGCCGTGGCGTTCAACGCACGGCCCTGCACCACCGGCATGCCGTCGCGCATGATCGAGCCGTTACGGTTGTCGCCAAAGCCGCGCAGCATCACCGCGTCCTGGGTGCTGGCCAGGGTGTTGGCCTGGGTGATGCCGCTGATGTTGCCCAGGGCGTCATCCAGATTGCGCGGGGTCTGGTCGCGCAGCACTTGGGCGGGGACCACGTTGACGGTCTGCGGGGTTTCCAGCAGCAAGGCACGGGAGCGCATCACCGAGCTGGTGGGCGGCGGCTGGTAGCTGGTGCTGTCCTGGGGTTGGCCGATGCCACTGATGGTGGTAGCGCCGAGGTTGACCGCGCCGTCGGTCGGCAGCGGCTCAAGCGCCAGGGTGCGGGGGTCGATCTGGCGGAAGGTGAACCCGGAGTTGCCCAGCAGGCGTTGCAAGGCCTGCGTCGCGCTCATCTGCCCGCTGACCGCCGGGGCGCTGAGGCCGTAGGGCGCTTCATCGGTGTAGATCACACTGATACCGGTGACCCGGCTGAAATCACTCAGGGCCTGGGGCAGCGGTTTGGCAGCCAGGGCAAACTTGAACTGGGCGCTTTGCTGCTCCTGCGCCTGTGCCACACACAGGGGCAGCAAGGCCAGCCCCGATACCGCCAGTACCGAGGCTCCCAGCCACTGTTTAACCAAACCGCCCGCCGTCGACTTCATGCTGTGAGAACCCGTGTAGAAAACGCTGTTAATGCGAATAGATCGCAGTTTCAAGCACTACACGGATGGGCCGCCGGTTTACCTCACGTTTATTTGCAAATATTTTCAGTTAGTGCGCCTGAAGGCGAAAACCAAAGCGAGGGAAGTGCACGTGCACGGTGCCGGCGCGTGGGTCGGTACGGCGCAGGATCAGTTCTTCGCGCCCGGCAAACAGCAATTCGCCGGCGACCGGGTCGACGCCGTAGTCGATGGCGCTGATGCTCACCTGCTGGCCGGCCTTAAAGCCATTCAAGTCCTCGAACACTTCGTCCGGCAACGCTGCCGGTGTGGCGTCGCGCGCAATCTCCAAGGCCTGCTCGGCCGTCATCTGGCTGGACGTGCCGTGGCCGAAACCGAGCACGCGGCCCAGCCATGCAGACACAGCCGGATAAGCATCCACCAACGGCGCAGTCACCGGCGTGGCCTTGAGGAACCACAACGGGTGGGCCAGGGCAAAGTCGGCAATCGACGGCTCGCCAAACAGGAAGTCCCCGGCCTCGCGCTGCAATTGCTGCTCCAGGCGCGCCATGATCGCTGGCCATTGGTGCTTGGCCAGTTCGGCTGGCAACTTGCTCGCGGTGCCGCCGCTGAACAGCGCGGCGCGGTCGGCGAGAAACGCCTTGATCGCTTCCGGCGGCAGTTTGCCGAAGCGCACCGCCACCGATTCCGGCTGAAACACCAGGCTCACCGCGTGGGCAAACACCACGCTGTCGGCCCAGGTAGCAAAGGTTTGGGTGATCATTTCCTGGCCGAGCGGGAACAGCGCGGGCGCGGTTTTTTCCTGCTCCAGGCGGCGGGCGATCAAGGCGGTGTCGCAGTAGATATCGGCGCCCACTTGCAGCACTGGGGTTTTACGGTAGCCGCCGGTGAGGGCTGTCAGGTCTGGCTTGGGCATCACCGGCGAGATATGCACCGAATGCCAGGACAAACCTTTGAAGCCCAGCAGCAGCCGAGCTTTTTCCGCGAAAGGAGACGTTGGGTAGTGGTGCAGGATTAGCTCAGGCATGCTGGGGTCCACGGGGTAAATGAACCCGCAGCTTAGCGTGCAACCGGCTCTGGTGGCGTGATGGGAGCCTATCAGTCAGATCAATGAGCCCTGCGCCGCCAGACATTCCTTGGCGCTCTTCTTCAGTTTCTTGATCAACCGCTCCTGGCGCAGCGCCTCGCCCTTGCTCGCGCATTGCTCCGTATACACCAGCGCCACCGCCGGGCTGCTCAGGAAAAACCGCGCGCCTTTGCCGCTCTGGTGCGAGGCGAACCGGCGCAGCGGGTCATTGCTGATGCCGCAATACAGCGCGCCGTTGGCGGCGCGCACCAGGTAGACGTACCAGGGTTTGGGTTCAGCGGGATCAGTCACGGCAAGCTTCAACACACCAGAGGAGCGCCAAGCTTATCAACGACTGGCCTGGAATGCCTTCAAGCCTTTGTTCGCCTGGGCGCGCACGGCGTTTTTCACCAGCGGCGTCCAGCCCAGCAGCAGGCCCTTGGTGCCCAATGCCTGGCGCGACCAACGCCACAGGTCGAAGTGATCGTGGTGCTCGCAGATCTTGCCGTTACGAAACACAAAACGCGCCTGGATATCGTTGACCACAATATTGCCGGTCTGGCTGAACAGGTAAGTCGCCACCCAACGGGCACTGCCCGTGGTGTCATCGCTGCGAACCTGGTCGAACGTCAGCGAAAAATCCTTGGCCCGCGTGGTCAGCATGCGCCACATGTCGCCGGCATCGCGCCCGCGCAACTCGCCGAAAGCCGGGTCGCTGAACAGTACATCCTCGGTGTAGCAGGCACTCATGGCCTCGGCATCCAGCCGTTGAAACGCACTGTAGAACGTGGTGATCAGCGCGGTGTGGGCGTCACTCATGGGCAGCTTCCATCCATCAGGTTCAGGGCTCGGTACGATAAGCCCTGGCGCGGTTGAACACTATCGGCATTTATCCGGCGAATGCCGGTGCACCTACGGCACCATGCCGCAACTGCGGGCATAGGCGAACAAGTCGACATCGGTAGAGATGCACAGACGCTGCATCGCCGTACTTTTCTGCTTGCTGATGGTCGAGATGCTGCGATTGACCCGAGCGGCGATCTGGCTGACCGTCAGCCCACTGGCCAGCATGCGCACCACCTCCCGTTCCTTGCCCGACAACTGTGGCTGTTGCGACTGGTCGCCGGTTCCAGCCTGTATCAATTGCACCCGCAAGCACTCGCTGACAAAGGTCTGGCCTGCGCTGACCGAATTGATCGCCAGCGGCAACTCTTTGGCCGAGGCACTTTTGGCCACAATCGCCTGGGCCCCATGGGCAAAGGAGGCGCGCAACGTGGCGACGTTGGCGAACATCGTGACCAGAATCACCGGCAACTTCGGGTACTGGCGGTGCAACAGGCTCAACAAGCCATACCCGTCGGCCTGCTGGCCACCCGGCATGGCGAAATCGGTCACCAGCACGTCACAGGGGGTCGTTTCCAGCAAACGCAGCAGTTGGTCAGGCCCATCGGCCTCGCCGACCACTTTGCACCTGCCATTGGCCTCGACCACCACTCGCTGCCCGATACGCACGATGGGATGGTCGTCAGCAATAATCACGCGAAGCATAAACACCCACAGATGATGGCAACTTGATTCAGCGCAAAATACCCTCGCCCGCGGCCCTCAACAACCGTCTAAATCCAGGCGTTTGCGTTGCGATCAACGTTTCGTAGCTGCTCTATGCAGGCCTACAAAATAAAAAGAAAAACCCTACATCCATAGACTGCAATTCAGGCTTTATTTTTCCTACAAACAGCAATGGCTTCACAGGGAACCCAAGTACGTGAGGTAGTCACGCAGCTCCCGCTCAAAGGCTTCCAACGCAGGCGTGCTCTGCCTGATGCCCTGAGCATGGACTTGATCGATCAAGCTCATGCCTCGCCCCTCCAGTTCAGCCACGCCGAGAAACGCCAGGCTTCCCACCAGGCGATGCAGGCGTTCGACAGTCGAAGGGACATCCGAGGCCAGTCGGGCTTGAAACAAGGCAGCGCTGTCCTCCTGGGCTTCACAGAGCAGGCTGGCCAGCATCTGGCTCACCACTTGGGCATCTCCAAAGGTATCAATCAGCCCGGCACGGGTTGGCCAACGCGCTGACAGCCGATAAACCGGTGCAGCAACGGGCGGGCCGGGAAGCCACAGTGCCAGCACTTCACGCAGTTGATCGAAGGTCAATGGTTTGAGCAGCCAGGCGTCCATGCCTGCTTCGCGGCAACGTTGCGGATCGTCGTCTACCAAGTTGCCGGTCAAGGCAATAATCGGTACGCGTGCCGACGCATTCGCGCATTCGCGCCGTCGAATCGCCCGGCTCATGCTGTAGCCGTCCATGACGGGCATCTGGCAGTCGCTGATCACCAGATCGTAGGGGTATTCGGCGAGCGCCGCGAGGCCGTCCAGCCCATCGACGGCCAGCTGATGGCCAAGCCCCAGTTTATGCAGAAACCACCCCATCAAGGCGCGGTAGGCGGAGTGGTCTTCCACCACCAGCACCTTCAAATGCTGCCAGTGTGGTGGCAGCGCGGTCGAGGGAGTCAATTCACGGGAAAGCACTGCGCTCAACGATACGCCAGTCTCCATGGTCACCTCAGTGTTGCGATCGGTTCGCCAGCGCCCGGTTGGCGCTGGCGCAAGAGTCAGAGATGCGCCTAAGCACACTCATATGACCGTTATCGCCAGACTAAAATATCTTCATGACCACTTCTAAGACGATGCAACAACTACGAAAAACCAATTTTCCTACATGATCTCGCATCTATTCCGACATGGACCCGATTGACTTTCAGGCCCCCTCGGCATTGTCGTAAAAGTTGTATTTCTCGCGGCCCCTCCCCTCGCTACATTGCGCCCCACCCCGATCAGAGGGAACGGGCTCGCCGCACTGCGGCAGCCTCGACACAGCGCGCCAAGCCACCTTGCAACCTGCCCCTCAACGGGACTGGTAAAGGCTTGCGCACGCCTTAAACAGCCGACCTTGCACTGGAACAATCTGAACAATGAACAAGTCCCTGAATCTGGTGGGCACCGCCCTGTTACTCGCCAGCACAACATCGGCCTTCGCCGCCAGCTCCGTAGACCTGACAGTAAAGGGGTTGATCACGCCGAGCGCCTGTACCCCCAACCTGCCTGGCGCCGTCGACTTTGGGAAAATCTCCGCCAAAGACCTGAGTCAAGAGAGCCAAACCCTGCTTGAGGTCAAAACCCTGCAACTGACCGTGAGTTGTGAAGCCTCCACGCTGTTTGGCATCAACCCCGTCGACAACCGTGCAGGCTCCTCAATGCGCGCCGGTGCCTATGGCCTGGGTCTGATCAACGGAACAGAGAAGCTGGGGCGGTATTACATCACGCTGCGCAATCCCGTCACCGATATCCCCTCGATCATGCTGACGATGTTCACTGACGGGCGGTGGTCAGAGCTTTATGAGGACGATGCGGTAGAACCGAATCGATTGTTTGCCTTCGGCGATTTCAACGGTGAGAGCGGTTGGGCACCTCACCCCCTCAAGAATGCAGCCGTGGAAATCGTACTCAACACCGCTATCGCGCCAGCAAAAGACCTGACCTTGACCAATGAAGTGGCATTGGACGGCTCAGCGACACTGGAAGTGAAGTACCTGTAACCCGGTCGACGCTACGTAGACCCCTCTTGTAAAGAACCCTTTGCCTATGAACGCTTTTGCCTCCCGACTCATGTTGACACTGTTGTTCGCGCCGCCGGTAATGGCCGACAGCAACACCGACCTCACGGTCAAAGGCACCATCACCCCGAGCGCCTGTGCGCCACTGATCTCCGGCGGCGGCACAATCGACTTCGGAAAAATGGCAGTCAAGGACCTCAACGCCGGGCAATACACCTCATTGCCCAACCAATCCATGCAATTGAGCGTGCGTTGTGAAGCACCGACGTTCTTCACCCTGACCACCGTCGACAACCGCGCCGGCTCCTCTGCCAACCACCAGTACTGGCATGGGCTGGGCCTGACCCAGGAAGGCGAAAAGCTCGGCGGCACGGTTTTCCATCTCTATGGTCCCGTGGCTGATGGTGTCGCGGTACGCACCATCACCTCACAAGACGGCGGCGTGACGTGGCTACCAACCAGCCTGCTGACGCACACCCTGCTGACCGCCGTCGCGGTGGGCAACCAACTGGTGCCGATCGCGGTGAAGGATTTCGACGCTGAAATCCGCCTGTTCACCCACATCGCCCCCGCCGATAGCCTGACGCTGACGGATGAAGTGCCCGTCGACGGGCACGCCACGGTCCAGGTCAGCTACTTGTAAGTGCCACACACAGACTCACTCGAAAGGAACTCGCCCCTATGAAAGCCCTGTTAACCACCCTCACCACCAGCCTGCTGCTGCTCGGCTCCGCCAGCACCTACGCCGCGTCTACCGTCGACCTGACCGTCAAGGGCCTGATCGTGCCTAGCGCCTGCACGCCAAACATGAGCAGTGGCGGGATCATCGACCACGGCAAGATTTCCGCAAAAGACCTGCGTCCGGACAACCCTACACACATCGGGACCCATGTCATGACCCTGGTGGTGGTGTGCGATGCGCCCATTCAGTTTGCCCTGCACTCCATCGATAACCGTGCTGGTTCATCCATTTCCTCTTCCGACTACGGCTTGGGCCTGATCAACGGCACCCAGAAGCTGGGCTGGTACAAGCTGATGCTGCGTAACGCCGTTGCCGACGGCGCACAGATGCAACCGATTGCCTCCTCGGATGGCGGCAACACCTGGTACAGCGAAAAGTTCTGGGACGCCGGCTTGTACATGGCGCTGGCCACCCTGGACGACGCCACCCAACCGGCCTCCATCAAGGAACTGGTGACGGAGTTGGTAGTAGACACCTCCATCGCCCGCACCGATGGCCTGGACCTGAGCAACGAGGTGACGCTCGACGGCTCGGCCACCTTGGAAGTGAAGTACCTGTAAGCCTTGGGCGCCCATGCCTGGCGGGAACAGGCAGGCATGGGCATTTCTTCCGTTTCGGCCGTTTGCACGTCGGCCAGTGGCGCAAACCGATGACTACCTACCCTCGCCTCTTGGCGACAGTCCTTTTACTGACGAACGCCACGGCGGCCTTTGCCGCGTCGTTTGTCGACATCACGGTGACCGGTCGGCTGACGCCGGACGCTTGCCACGTGACGCTGTCTGACGAGGGCACGGTCGATCACGGCAAAATCCCGGCTCACACCCTCAGTCCCAGCGAGTTCACCCTACTGCCCAGCCGGGCATTGGCGCTGAATGTGCAGTGCGCCAGGCCCATGCTATTTGCCCTGGTTGGGATCGACAACCGAGCCGAGTCCGCCTTGGGCCCCGGGCTTTACAGCCTGGGCAGAAACATCCACGCGCCCGCCGAACGCCTGGGGTCGGTGGCGCTGTCTTATCGCAACCCGTTGGGCGATGCGCAACCCATGCAAGCGCTGGCTTCCAGCGACAACGGCGAAACCTGGGCACCGCACCCCAATGCCTCCCCCAGGACCTACGTCGGTTTTGCCCCCATCGGTGATCGCCAGCCCGACTTCATCGGCCAGTTGAGCGCCCAACTGCAAATCGACACCGCCATCAACCTGGCCCAGTACCTGACCCTGAACCAGGAAGTGCCGCTCGATGGCTCCATCGTCCTGGATTTGCGCTACCTCTGACTTCTTTATGCTGCCCCTATGGGAAACCCCGTCATGACGACGACATTGTTGAAAACCGCGGCCTGCCTGGCTGCCCTGACGTTGCTGCCGGCCACTTATGCACAGGCCGATGGCATGGTCCCAGACACCTCCGTGGTGATCATTTACGAAACCGATGGCGAAGCCGCCGTATCGGTGACCAACACCGACAGCCAACTCGCCTTGCTGCACGTCACCCTGGAAGATGTTCCCGAGGACACCGAGTCGTTACTGGTGGTCACGCCGCCACTGTCGCGGGTCGAACCGTCCAAATCGCAACTGGTGCGTTTCATCCTGCAAAGCCAGCAACCGTTGCTCACCCAGCGACTCAAGCGGGCAATCTTTGAAGGCATGCCCCAGGGCCGGCCGGCCACTGAAGCCGGGCATGCACGGGTAGGCGTGACGGTGCGCCAGAACTTGCCGGTGATCATTCATCCCAAAGGCCTGGCGCGCAATCGCACACCGTGGACGCTACTGAGCTGGTCGCAGCACGGCGCCACTTTGCAGGTGCGCAACGACAGCCCGTATGTGGTGCGCCTGGCCCAGGAACTGCGCCTGCTGCCCGGTGATGGCAAGGCGATGCTGCCGCGCACCTACGTGTTGCCGGGAGAAACCCTGAGCATGCCGGCCACCGGCGGCCCGGCCAGCACCGTACGGCTGCAACCGGCCACGGTGTATGGCTTTGCGGTAGCCGCCTACGAAGCCCCTCTGACCTGACGGCATACACCAGGCGCCCGGCGCCTGCATAACGAAGTGACGGCTCGAAGACCGTCACCAGGGCGCACAGACGCCCATCACTTGAGTGCCTTTCGTGAAAACAGTATTTAGCGACCGTGACGGCGAAGCCGTGCCCGACACACCTGCCCGCATCACTCGCCCGGCCATGCTGTTGGCGTGTGTGCTCTGGCCCGCAGCATCCTGGGCCGAAGCACGACCGGGGTTTGATGCCACGACCCTGCACCAGCGGGGCATTGATCCACAATTGGCCAGCCTGTTGCTCGACGCACCGCGCTTTGCCGCAGGCCGACATGCTGTCAGCCTGCGGGTCAACGGCCAGCGCCGGGGGCGGCTGGAGGTGGGGTTTGATCAGCAGGGGGCACTGTGTTTTGACCGCGCCCTGCTGGACGCCGCCAACCTGATCGTCCCCGCAGATGACGGCCCCTGCCATGACTTTCTGGAACGCTACCCACAAAGCCTGGTGGAGCCCGACCCGGCCAGCCTGACGGTGTCGCTGGTGGTGCCGACCGAGGCGTTGCGGCCTGCGCAACAAGACGTCTCGGGCTATGAAACCGGTGGGGTTGCCGGTTTGCTCAATTACGACCTCACCGGGTTCTACAACCGCTTCGGTGACGGTGACAGCCGTTTCGGCTCGGCCAATACCGAAGTCGGCTTCAACGCCGGCGACTGGATCGTGCGCAGCCGCCAGGTACAGACCTGGCAGGACGGTCTGTCGCGCAGCACGCACCTGGAGGCCTACGCCCAGCGCACGTTCGCCAGCCACCAGGCCGTGCTGCAACTCGGGCAGATCAACCTCTACAACCCAGTGCTGTCCGGCGCGCAGATCACCGGGGTGCAGGTCCTCACCGAACAGGCCCTTCAAGAGCAGGGCCAGGGCGCGACCATCGAGGGGATCGCCAACAGCCCGGCGCAGGTCGAGGTGCGGCAGAACGGCGCGTTGATTCACTCCACAGTGGTCCCCGCCGGGCCGTTTTCCCTGACGGACGTGCGCCGTTTGAACTCGCGCTCCGACGTCGAAGTCACCGTCCGCGAAAGCAGCGGTGGCGAGCGGCGTTTCACCGTCCCGGCGGCCATGCTCGGCCTTGGTTTGCCAGCACCGGGCTATTCGGTCGCAGCGGGGCGCGTGCGCAACATCGGCAATGCCCAGGGCGGTGACCCTTGGGTGGTCAGCGCAGGCTGGACCGGCGCCGTGCACCCGCAACTGTCCCTGGGCAGCGGCGTGCTGGCGTCCAGCGAATACCGCGCGGGCGGGTTGAGCCTGGGCTGGCTGCCGTGGCTGGACAGTCACATCCAGCTGTCCAGCCAACTCGCCGATACCCAGGCACGGGACAAGGTTCGCGGGCTGCAGACCGACCTGTCATGGGCCCAGCGCCTGAATGATCAGTGGTCGTTCAGCGTGGCCAATTCCTGGCGCACGGCGGGCTATCGGGAGCTGGAAGAAGCCACCTACGAACCCGAGACCACTCAGCAACGGCGCTCGCGTTATCGCGATCAACAAAGCGCGACGTTGGGATGGTCCCACCCGTGGTTGGGCGCGTTCAGTGCGGGGGCTTCACGCTCCAGCAGCTTTGATGGCGACAGCAGCAGCCGGGGCCTGGTCTCCTGGGGCACCAGCGTGCGCGGGGTGTCGCTGTCGGCCAGCGGCGAATGGCAGATGGGCGGCCGCCAGCAACAAGACAATGCGGTGTACCTGAACATCAGCGTGCCCTTGGGCGAGAGCCGCCGGGCCCGCGGCTGGGTGCGCAACTCCGGTGGCGAACACCGCACCGGGCTGGGTTTGAGTGAGCAGATCGACGATCAACTGAGCTACCGCGTCAGTGCCGAACACGACACCCGCGATCGACAGGTGGAAACCACGCTGGGCCTCTCCGCCCTGCCGCGCTATAGCCAACTGGACTTCAGCTACAGCCGCTCCGACGCCGAACGTTCGAGCTACCAAGGCAGCGCCCGAGGCGGTTTGGTGATGCATGGCGGCGGCGTCACATTATCGCCCTACCCAGTGCGCGACACCTTCGCCGTGGCATCGGTGGGCGACATCAGCGGCATCAAACTGAGCACCCCCAGCGGCCCGGTGTGGACCGACTGGCAAGGCCAGGCCGTGGTGCCGCAGGTCAGCGCTTACGGCCGCAGCCCGGTGGAAGTCCAGACCCGCTCGCTGCCACGCAATGCGGATATCAACAACGGCCTGGCAATGATCGCCGCCGGGCGCGGGGCCGTGGATCGGGTCGAATTTGGCGTGACCCGCACACGTCGGGTATTGCTGCACGCGCGCACCGAACAGGGCACCCCCCTGCCGCGCGGGGCGTCCGTCAGTACCGCTGGCGGGGAGTTCGTGACCCTGGTCCAGGATGGCGGCCAGGTGTTCCTGCCCAATGTGCTGGAGCAACCGCAATTGTGGGTCAGCGCCCCTGGCATGGCGCGTTGCGCCCTGCGCTTCGAGTTGCCGGAAAAGAGCGACCCCCAGGTGTATTTCGAAACCGCGTCCGCACGCTGCGATAAATCATGAGGACCCTCACCATGAATACCGCTTCTACCCTGTCCCGCCTGGCCATGAGCGTGATGCTGCTGATAGTCGCCAGCAACGCCCTTGCCGAGGACGAGTGCCAACTGAACCTCAATGAATCGCTGCTGGATTTCGGCCTGATGAGCCGTATCGCACAACAGGACAGCACCCTTGAGCGCCCGTTGGGTGAGCGCCGCGTCAGCCTGAATGTGAGCTGCGCGCAGCCGACCGACATGAGCCTGTTTTATCAGGCGCTGGCGGCCACTTCGCAGCGGCTGCGGTTCACCGAGCATGGCAGCTACGCGATCCAGGCCAGCGACGCGGTGCTGGACGGCACCGCCGTGGAGCTGGGATTGATCCCCGCACTCGGCCAGCCGCCGGTGGCCCGTGGCGCGCTGCTGAACTGGCGCACAGGCCACGGCATCGCACCGGTCAACGGCGAGACGCTACTCAACGGCCAGCATTTTTCCGTGCAATTGACCTTCAGCGCCTTCGCCGACATCGCCGCCACACGGGTCACGGACGCCACCACCTGGGAAGCCTCCGGGACGTTCCATGGCCGTCATAGCGCGCGCGAAGTGAGTCTGCGCGCCCACTTCTCCCCCGCCGCGTGCAAACCTCAACTGTCCAACGGTGGCCTGGTGGATTACGGCACGTTGCTGGCGAAAGATCTGAGCCCCACCCACGAAAACCCACTGCCCACCCGCACCTTGCAGTTCTCTGTCAATTGCGACGCGCCCACCCCCTTTGCCCTGCTGATGCACGACAACCGCTCCGGCACGGCCACCGGCGGCACCGATGAAACCGCCTATGGCCTGGACCTGGACAACAGCGGGAACAAGATCGGCCGCTACTACCTGAACATCGACCCGGCAGACTTCACCGCCGACGCCTACCGCACGCTCTACCGCACCGACTCCACCAGCAGCGGCCAGGCCTGGAGCACCTCCAGTGCGCGGCAGATTCCCATCGCCGCCCACAGCCTCATGGGTTTTACCGACAGCGCCGGCAACACCCGCGGCCCCATTGCCCTGCAGAACCTGGCCGGCACCGTGCGTATCAAGGCGTACCTGGCCCCCACCCAGTCCATGGACCTGCGCACGGTGGTGCACATCAATGGTTCCGGCACCCTTGAAATCATCTACCTCTAATCACTGGAATCCGCTGAATGAACAAGTACTGCCTGGTTTTTTCTTCACTGCTATTGCTGCCCTCGACCGCGCCGGCACTGGCGGCGTCGACCGTGGAGCTGATCGTCAAGGGCAGGATCACGCCCGTCGCCTGCACGCCGCTGCTGTCCGCTGGCGGCTTGATCGACTACGGCAAGATTTCCCAGCAGGACCTGAACCTCGACAGAGGCACACGACTGCCGATCAAACATCTGCAAGTCAGCATTGGCTGCAACGCGCCGAGCCGCTTTGCCTTGCGCATGCGTGACAATCGCGATGGCACGGCCACGGTCAATAGCGAGATTTACTACGGGTTGGGGCTGGACCACAGTGGCAATCGCATCGGCCTCTATTCCATGAGCTTCGACCCGCGTAGCACCCAGGCAGACAGCGCCACCCCCCTGTACGGCACCGAGTCCACCACCGGTGGCCTGGCCTGGCGCACCGCCAACCTCAACCCTATCGATATCGGGGCCAACAGTTACCTGGGGTTCACCACCGCCGAAGGCAGCACCGCCGGGCCCTCGGCGATCCAGGAGCTGATCAGCACGGTCAAGGTCGAAGCCGTGATCAATGCCCGGCAGAACCTTGACCTGAGCCGCGATACCCCACTCGATGGCTCGGCGACGCTTGAAGTGGTGTATCTCTAAAGCTTCTCACTGCTGACCTGCACATACCGTGCACGCCCGGCGCCCAGGCCGGCGGTGATCGCGCCCACGCCCAGCAGCGCAAAAATCCAGCCGGTGGCGGCCCAGCCGCCGGTCCAATCGTGCAATAGCCCCACCGCCAAAGGGCCGAGGGAGGCCAAGGTGTAACCAATCCCCTGGGCCATGCTCGACAGGTTGGCCGCCACATGGGCATCACGCGAGCGCAGCACAATCAGGGTCAGTGCCAGACTGAACGTGCCGCCTTGCCCCAGGCCCAGCACAATTGACCAGCCCCACAGACCGTCCAGCGGCGCATACAGGCAACCGAACAGGCCGCCCAGGGTCAACAGCATCACCACGACGATGGCCACGCGTTGATCCTTGCCGCGTGTCGCCAGCCAGGGTGCGGCCAGGGAGCTCAACAGCTGCACAATGATGGAGCCCGACAGTGCCAACCCGGCTTCGGTGGCGCTCAGGCCACGGCCGATAAGGATCGATGGCAGCCAGCCAAACACGATGTACGACAGGGACGATTGCAGGCCCATGTACAAGGTGACCTGCCAGGCCAACGGATCACGCAGCAGGCCCTTCACTCGATAGGCGACCTGGTGGGTAGCGTGTTTGCGGCCGACCTGCGGTAACCAGAACAACGCCGCCGCCAACGCCGGCAGAATCCAGAAGCCCAGGCCAATGGTCCAGCGGTCACCGAAGTAATGACTCAGCGGCACCGTGGCACCGGCGGCCAACGCCGCGCCCAGGCACAGGGCCATGGTGTAGACCCCGGTCATGGCACCGGCCTGCCTGGCGAAATCACGCTTGATCAGGCCCGGCAGCAAGACGCCGATGATGCCGATGCTCGCACCGGCGATCAGGCTGCCGGCGAACAAGCCCACTTCGCCAAAAGCGCTGCGCAGGAGGATGCCGGCGGCCAGGGTCAGCAAAATCCCCAACACCACCCGCTCGGCGCCAAACCGCCGGGCCAGGATCGGCGCCGTGGGTGCGAACAGGCCGAGGCACAACACCGGCAGGGTGGTGAGCAAACCGGCCTTGGCCGCCGACAACCCCAGGCTGCTGGAGACGTCGGCCAGCAATGGCGCCACGCTCGACAGCGCCGGACGCAGGTTCAAGGCCACCAGAATCAGGCCCAGCAGCAGCAACCAGGGGCGACTCACCACCGGGTGGCTGCTTTGCACCACTTCGTCGTCGGCCTCGGCGTCGATCAACAGTTCGTCCAACTCGCTCGTACGTTTGGTTTCAGGGTTCATTGATCAACTGCCGGCAAAGGGATTTGGCGCGTTCCGGGTCCTGGTGTTCCACGGCTTCGAGCAGGGCGATATGCAGGTCGAACACCGCCTGGCGACGCGGCGAAATGTTCAGGGTCTGGCGCAACTGCGCGCCGACGATGGCGGAAAAGTACTGGTACAGCTCGCTCAATGCCGGGTTGTGCGCGGCGTCCACCAGGCGTTTGTGGAACAGCAGGTCGGCGCTGATATAGGCCTCGAGGTCACCGTGGTACAGCACCGCGCTGGCCTTGAGTGCCTCATGCAAAGCGGTGAGGTCGGCTTCGGTACGGCGCACCGCCGCGAGCCCGACGGCCTCCACTTCCAGTATCTGCCGCGTCTCCTGCGCCTGCTCCAAGGTGCAGTGGGATAACGCGCGCATGGCCCCCAGCGGGTCGGTCATGGAGCGCAGGTAACTGCCGTCGCCCTGGCGGATCTCGATCAACCCGGAAAACGCCAGCACGCGCATGGCCTCGCGCACGGTATTGCGGCTGATGCCCAGCTCGGCGGCCAGCTCCGGCTCGGTGGGCAGGCGTTCGCCGATGGCCCACCGGCCTTCGCTGATACGCCAGCGCAATTGCTCAAGGGCCTGGTCCACCAGGGAGCGTTTGATCAAGGGGGCGATGTCTGTCATGGGATGCAGGCTTTCGTCCAATCATAGGATGAATTTTCCTACAGCCTATTCAGAGTTGCCTACAAAGGCAACGCACCACGGTTCTTAGGCAGCAAAAGGAGCAGTATTTTCGATTGGTAAAATTACCCTCAAAGGGTAATTATTCAGCTCAGGTGTCTTATGGAAAAGTACACACCTCATTACGATCTGGCGGTGATCAAGGCGGATGTCAGGCGGCTTGGAGGCCGGGCATTTACGCTCGCAGCAAAGCAAACAGGCGCGCGGCTCGGCCTGAATATCAACGAGATGCAAGAGGTCGTTTTCGAACTACAAAACAGGATGTTGTACAAATCGATGACCACGTATGCCGATCACCGGGTGTGGCAGGACGTGTACCACATCAATTCACACGGTCTGGAGATTTACATCAAGGTCACTTACTGCACAGCCGGTAACCCTCCAGTGATCTCCTTCAAGAAGAAGAGCTCATGAACACTCAACATTGCTTCATTTGCGGTGCACCCGACGCCATGACGCGCTTCGAAAGCCGCAGCGAAACCCTCCGTGTCAACGGCATGGAACGGCGTGTCGATGACCTGTCTGGCTGGGAATGCCAACTGTGCGGCGACGGCATGCATGACCCTGACAGCTCCGACCGCTATAGCGCCGCCAGCGATGAACTGGTCCGTACCGCGCGGACAATGATCGGCAACGAGATGAAACGCATCCGTCGCAAGCTGCACCTTACGCAGAAAGAAGCCGTGCAACTGTTGTCCGGTGGCGGTCACAACGCTTTTTCACGTTATGAACGCGGTGAGCTTCTGCCACCGAAGCCACTGGTTCTATTGATGCGATTGTTGGACCGTTACCCTCACCTCCTCGCCGACGCCAGGGTATTGGCCGAAGGCGCTGACCTGCGGGGCTTCACCCATACCGCGAACACAGGGCAGGAGGCGCTCAAGGCCTCCTGAACAGACAAAAATAAACCCGGCCAGGCCGGGTTTATTTTTTCAGGCATCGATCAATGCAGGATCTGGCTCAAGAACAGCTTGGTCCGGTCATTCTGCGGGTTGTCGAAGAAGTCATTCGGCGCCGCCTGTTCGACGATCTCGCCCTTGTCCATGAAGATCACGCGGTTGGCCACGGTGCGCGCGAAGCCCATTTCGTGGGTTACGCACAACATGGTCATGCCGTCTTCGGCCAGGCCGATCATGGTGTCGAGTACTTCCTTGACCATTTCCGGGTCGAGGGCCGAGGTCGGCTCGTCGAACAGCATGATTTTCGGCTTCATGCACAGGGCACGGGCAATCGCCACGCGCTGTTGCTGGCCGCCGGACAGTTGCCCCGGAAACTTGTGAGCCTGCTCCGGGATGCGCACACGCTCCAGGTAGTGCATGGCGATTTCCTCGGCCTTGCGCTTGGGCATCTTGCGCACCCACATCGGCGCCAGCGTGCAGTTCTGCAGGATGGTCAGGTGCGGGAACAGATTGAAGTGCTGGAACACCATGCCGACTTCACGGCGGATCGCTTCGATCTGCTTGAGGTCGTTGGTCAGCTCCACGCCATCGACCACGATGCGGCCCTGCTGGTGCTCTTCCAGGCGGTTGAGGCAACGGATGGTGGTGGACTTGCCCGAACCCGACGGGCCGCACAGCACGATACGCTCGCCCTGCTTGACGTTGAGGTTGATGTCTTTCAACACATGGAACTGGCCGTACCACTTGTTGACGCCCTGCATCTGGATAATGCCTTCAGGGCTCACAGGCTGTTTGATCGCTTCGCTCATAACATCAACTCCTAACGCTTGTGGCCTGTGTCGAGCTTGTGTTCCAAATGAATGGAATAGCGCGACATACCAAAACAGAAAATCCAGAACACCAGGGCGGCAAACACATAGCCTTCGGTGGCCATACCCAACCATTTAGGGTCGGCGGCGGCTTGCTTGACGCTGTTGAGCAGGTCGAACAGGCCGATGATGATCACGAGGCTGGTGTCCTTGAACAACGCGATAAACGTGTTGACGATGCCCGGGATCACCATCTTCAGGGCTTGCGGCAGGATCACCAGGCCCATGCTGCGCCAGTAACCCAGGCCCATCGCCGCGGCCGCTTCGTACTGACCTTTGGGAATCGCCTGCAAGCCACCGCGCACCACTTCGGCCACGTAGGCCGACTGGAACAGGATCACGCCGATCAACGCCCGCAGCAGCTTGTCGATGCCCATGCCTTCGGGCAGGAACAAGGGCAGCATCACCGAGGACATGAACAGCACGGTGATCAACGGCACGCCGCGCCAGAACTCGATGAAGGTCACGCAGACCACACGAATCGCCGGCATGTTCGAGCGCCGCCCCAAGGCCAGCACAATCCCCAGCGGCAAGGCACCGGCGATGCCGACAGTGGCGATGACCAGGGTCAGCATCAGGCCGCCCCATTGGCTGGTGGCCACGTTGGTGAGCCCGAAGATCCCGCCGTGCAGCAGGAAGTAGGCGATGATCGGGTACAGCACCAGGAAGCTCAGGCCATAGACCGCCTTGCGTGGGAAACGCGAGATGAACAACGGCGCCACGCCGACGATGGCCAGCCACACGGTCAGGTCCACACGCCAGCGCAGGTCGCCGGGGTAATAGCCGTACATGAACTGCCCGAAGCGCTGTTGGATAAACACCCAGCACGCGCCTTCCTTAGTGCAGTCAGCGCGGGTAGTACCGACCCAGTTGGCATCGAGAATGGCCCACTGCAGGATCGGCGGCACCACCAGGTAGATCAGGTAGAACGCCAACAGCGTCAGCAGGGTATTGAGCCAACTGGAGAACAGGTTGGCGCGCATCCAGGCCATCGGTCCGAAGACTTTGCTCGGCGGCGGCATATCAGGTTTGAAAGTATGCGAACTCATGTGCGTTTCCTCACCGCTCGATCAGCGCAATGCGCTTGTTGTACCAGTTCATCAGCAGGGAAATGCTGATGCTGATCGCCAGGTACACGCTCATGGTGATGGCAATAACCTCGATGGCCTGGCCGGTCTGGTTGAGCACCGTGCCGGCAAACAGCGAAACCATTTCCGGGTAACCGATACCGGCGGCCAGCGACGAGTTCTTCGCCAGGTTCAGGTACTGGCTGGTCAGCGGCGGAATGATCACCCGCAGGGCTTGCGGGATGATGACCTTGCGCAGCGTCGGCCCAGGGCGCAGGCCCAGGGAGCGCGCAGCTTCGGTCTGGCCGTGGCTGACGGACTTGATGCCCGAACGCACGATCTCGGCGATAAACGCTGCCGTGTACACGGTAAGCGCCAGGGTCAGCGCCAGCAGTTCAGGGATCAGTACCCAACCGCCGACAAAGTTGAAACCTGAAAGCTTTGGTATTTCCCAGTGCAGCGGCGCGCCGAAGATCAAGGCACACAGCGCCGGGATCACGATAAACAGCGCCAGGCCCGCCCAGAACTTATGGAAGGGTACGCCGGTCGCTTCAAAACGCTTGTTGGCCCAACGCACCATCAGCACGATGGCCACGATGGCAACCACGATACTGGCCACAAACGGCCAGAACCCGTCAGCGGCCAGCGCTGCCGGCATGTTCAGGCCACGGCTGCTGACAAAGAAGGTGTCACCGAAGTTATGGCTGTTGCGCGGTCCCGGCATGGTCAGGAACACCGCGAAGTACCAGAACAGGATCTGCAGCAGCGGCGGAATGTTGCGGAACACTTCCACATACACGGTCGCCAGCTTGTTGATCATCCAGTTCGGTGACAGGCGCGCCACACCGATGATGAAGCCCAGCAGGGTCGCCAGGATCACCCCGATAAAGGTCACCAGCAAAGTGTTGAGCAGCCCGATCACAAAGACGCGGGCATAACTGTCCGATTCGGTGTAGTCGATCAGATGCTGCGCGATGCCGAAGCCGGCACTGCGCTCAAGAAAGTCGAAACCCGAGGTAATGCCCCGGTGCTGAAGGTTGGTCTGGGTATTGTCGAAGAGGTACCAGCCCAGCGAGACCACCGCCACAATCGTGATGATCTGGAAGAGCCACGCACGCACTTTGGGATCGCTGAAGCTGAGCTTCTGCTTTGGTGCGCCGATTTGATTTTGCATGAAGTGCCCCGGAAAGAATGGAACAGAACATCACCCGGCGGTTGGCCCACCGGGTGACAGAACCATCAGCGATCAGCGCACAGGGGGTGCGTATTGAATGCCGCCAGCGTTCCACAGCGCGTTCAGGCCACGGTCGATTTCCAGCGGGGTGCTCTTGCCCAGGTTGCGCTCGAACACTTCACCGTAGTTACCGACTTGCTTGACGATCTGTACGACCCAATCCTTCTTCACTTTCAGGTCTTTGCCGTATTCGCCGTCAGCACCGAGCAGACGCGCAACGTCCGGGTTCTTGGTGGACTTGGCTTCAGCTTCAACGTTTTTGGACGTGATGCCGGCTTCTTCAGCGTTGAGCATGGCGTAGCCCACCCAGCGCACGATGGCCAGCCACTCGTCATCGCCGTTACGCACGACCGGGCCCAGCGGTTCCTTGGAAATGGTTTCCGGCAGAACCACGTAGTCCTTCGGCGCGGCCAGCTTGCTGCGCTGGGCGAACAGTTGGGACTTGTCGGAGGTCAGTACGTCGCAACGACCGGATTCCAGCGACTTGGCGCTTTCATCGGAGGTGTCGAAGGTGATCGGGGTGTATTTGAGGTTGTTGCCACGGAAGTAGTCGGAAACGTTCAGCTCAGTGGTGGTACCGGCCTGGATGCAGATGGTTGCACCGTCCAGTTCCTTGGCACTTTTGACACCCAGCTTGTTGTTAACCAGGAAGCCGATGCCGTCGTAGTAAGTGATGAAGCCCGGGAATTTCAGGCCCATGCCCGCATCGCGGGAGCTGGTCATGGTGGTGTTGCGCGACAGGATGTCGACTTCGCCGGATTGAAGCGCGGTGAAACGCTCCTTGGCGTTCAACTGGCTGAATTTGACCTTGGTGGCGTCGCCGAAAACGGCAGCGGCCACGGCGCGGCAAACGTCAGCATCGATCCCGAGGATCTTGCCGCTGGCATCCGGTACCGAGAAGCCCGGCAAGCCGTCACTCACGCCACATTGCACAAAGCCTTTCTTCTGCACGGCGTCCAGAGTGGCGCCAGCCTGGGCGAAACCACTGACACCCAGTACAGCCGCCGCGCTAACGATGGCCAGGGTGGATTTCAATACCTTCATTCAAACCTCCAGTTGCTCTTGTTGTGTCGAAGCTCCAACCTCAGCGCACCCTTATGAGGCGATATCGACCCGTGTTGGCTTTTTTTAGGGTCAAGCGGCATGAGGCTTTCGCGGTAATTCCAGCGGCTATCCTGAAAGCGGCAGTCACTGATAGTGTTACCGTCCCAGGAAAGTTCTGACATCGACCTACACATAGCAAGGCGCGTACCAGAGTGGCGGCTGAGTCGTTTCAGCCCCTGGTCAATAGAAAAAGATTCAACCTTGCGACATTCTCTTAACAGATCAACCTGTCGCGCACCGTTCCGACGCACCCAATCGGAGCGCACGCACATATATGGAGCAGACATGACCGAACCCTTGATTCTTCAGCCCGCCAAGCCCGCAGACGCCTGCGTAATCTGGTTGCATGGCCTGGGTGCCGATCGCTACGACTTCCTGCCGGTGGCCGAGGCGCTGCAGGAAAGCTTGCTGTCCACCCGCTTTGTATTGCCCCAGGCACCGACCCGTCCGGTGACGATCAATGGTGGCTACGAGATGCCCAGTTGGTACGACATCAAGGCCATGAGCCCGGCCCGCTCGATCAGCCTGGAAGAGCTGGAAGTGTCGGCAAAAATGCTGACCGATCTGATCGAAGCACAGAAGAGAACCGGAATAGACGCTTCGCGGATTTTCCTCGCGGGCTTTTCCCAAGGTGGCGCCGTGGTATTCCACACCGCGTTCCTGAATTGGGAGGGGCCATTGGGCGGCGTCATCGCCCTCTCCACCTACGCGCCCACCTTCAGCGATGAGCTTGAATTGTCGGCCAGCCAACAACGCATTCCAACGCTATGCCTGCACGGCCAGTACGACGAGGTGGTACAGAACGCCATGGGCCGCAGCGCCTACGAGCATCTGAAAACCCGTGGTGTCACCGTGACATGGCAGGAATACCCAATGGGCCACGAAGTGTTACCCCAGGAGATACACGATATAGGGACTTGGTTGACCGCTCGCCTGGGCTGAACCCCACGTTTATGTAGCCGTATGACAGACGCACTACGCCGCGCCCGATTCTTGCATTACACTGGCCGGCGTACATTCCTTAACCAATTAATGAGATCACCGTGCTCAAAGCACTCAAGAAGATGTTCGGCAAAAGCGAGGCTGAGCCGCTCGCGCCTGTTCCCAGTGCTCCTGTCCCCACCTCCGGCAGCCGCAATGACGGTCAACAGCCAGGCCGGACTGCACCTGTCGCCCAGCCGAAGACGCCGACGGTGACACCGCCCGAACAGGCAAAACTCGAGACGCAAGCCGCACCCGCCCCCAAGCCTCGCCGGGAACGCGCGCCCAAACCGCCGGTGATCCCGTGGAAACTCGAAGACTTCGTCGTCGAGCCCCAGGAAGGCAAGACCCGCTTCCACGATTTCAAACTCGCCCCGGAACTGATGCACGCCATCCAGGACCTGGGTTTCCCGTACTGCACGCCGATCCAGGCGCAGGTCCTGGGCTTCACCCTCGCCGGCAAAGATGCCATCGGCCGTGCCCAGACCGGTACCGGCAAGACCGCCGCGTTCCTGATCTCGATCATCACCCAGCTGCTGCAAACGCCGCCGCCGAAAGAACGCTACATGGGTGAACCGCGTGCGCTGATCATCGCGCCTACCCGTGAACTGGTGGTGCAGATCGCCAAGGACGCCGCCGACCTGACCAAGTACACCGGTCTCAACGTCATGACGTTCGTCGGCGGCATGGACTTCGACAAGCAGCTCAAGCACCTCGAAGCCCGCCACTGCGACATCCTGGTGGCGACCCCCGGCCGCCTGCTGGACTTCAACCAGCGCGGCGACGTGCACCTGGACATGGTCGAAGTGATGGTGCTGGACGAAGCCGACCGCATGCTCGACATGGGTTTCATCCCACAAGTGCGTCAGATCATTCGCCAGACCCCGCCAAAGGCCGAGCGTCAGACCCTGCTGTTCTCCGCGACCTTTACCGAAGACGTGATGAACCTCGCCAAGCAGTGGACGACCGAGCCGTCGATCGTCGAGATCGAAGCGCTGAACGTCGCCAGCGAAAACGTCGAACAGCACATCTATGCCGTGGCCGGTGCCGACAAGTACAAGCTGCTCTACAACCTGGTCAACGACAACGGCTGGGAACGCGTGATGGTGTTCGCCAACCGCAAGGACGAAGTGCGCCGCATCGAAGAACGCCTGGTGCGCGATGGCGTGAATGCCGCGCAGCTGTCCGGCGATGTGCCGCAACACAAGCGCATCAAGACCCTGGAAGGCTTCCGCGAAGGCAAGATCCGCGTGCTGGTGGCCACCGACGTGGCCGGGCGCGGGATTCACATCGACGGCATCAGCCACGTGATCAACTTCACCCTGCCGGAAGTGCCGGACGACTACGTGCACCGCATCGGCCGTACCGGCCGGGCGGGGGCTGCGGGCGTGTCGATCAGCTTTGCCGGGGAGGATGACTCGTATCAGCTGCCGTCGATCGAGACGTTGCTGGGGCGCAAGATCAGTTGCGAGACACCGCCGACGCACTTGCTGCGGGCTGTAGAACGCAAACGCCCGTAAGCTGAAATGCGATAAAAAATGTGGGAGGGGGCTTGCTCCCGATGGCAGTGGCACATTCAACATCTCTGTTGACTGATCCACCGCCATCGGGAGCAAGCCCCCTCCCACATTTGGTTCTGTGTTCGGCTGGCTATTTCCAGCGATCCGCCGCAGCGTGGTCGCTGTCTCGCCCTTCCACCCAGCGCGCGCCTTCGCTGGTATTTTCCTTCTTCCAGAACGGCGCACGGGTTTTCAGGTAATCCATCACAAACGCACAGGCATCGAACGCGGCCTGGCGATGGGCACTGGCGGCGGCCACGAACACAATCGGCTCGCCGGGCTCCAGCGCACCGATACGATGCAGCACTTCGAGCTTGAGCAGCGGCCAGCGTTGCTCGGCTTCGACGGCGATCTTGGCCAAGGCTTTTTCAGTCATGCCCGGATAGTGTTCGAGGAACATGCCAGACACCTCGCGCCCCTCGTTGAAGTCGCGCACATAGCCGACAAAACTCACCACCGCGCCCACGCCCACATTCGCCGCGTGCATCGCGTTGACCTCGGCACCGGGGTCAAACGGTTCGACCTGTACACGAATGGCCATGTTCAGCCTCCGGTCACGGGCGGGAAGAACGCGACTTCATCACCGGCCTGCAACGGCTCGTCGAGAGCGCACAACTCCTGGTTGCGAGCACACATCAAGCTGGTTTCGTTGAGCACTTCAAAGCCCGGATCAGCGGCCAGCGCCTGGCGCACGGCATCGACCGTGGCGAATTCGCCTTCCATCTCAAGTGAATCCAGGCCTATTTTTTCGCTGTAACGCGCGAAAAACAGTACGTTGATGCTCATTGTCCATCCGCCTTGAAATGCCCGCTCTTACCGCCAAGCTTTTCCAGCAGGCGAATGTTTTCGATGGTCATGCCGCGATCCACGGCCTTGCACATGTCGTAGATCGTCAGCGCCGCGACGCTGGCCGCCGTCAACGCTTCCATCTCTACGCCGGTCTGCCCGGACAGCTTGCAGCGCGCGACGATGTGCACCGAGTCTGCGCCATCGGCACTCAGTTCGACCTTGACACCGGTCAACATCAGCGGGTGACACAGGGGGATCAAATCACTGGTTTTTTTCGCCGCCTGGATCCCGGCGATGCGGGCCACGGCAAACACGTCGCCCTTGGGATGGGCGCCGTCGACAATCATTTGCAGGGTCTCGGGCAGCATGCGCACCCGCGCTTCGGCCACCGCCTCCCGGAACGTCACGGACTTGTCGGTGACGTCGACCATATGGGCGCGACCTTGGGAATCGAGATGAGTTAGCACGAGGCCTCCTTGAGGCAGCAAAAAAGCTACAAGCTGCAAGCGGCAAGTGAAAAGCTCACAGGACGCACTTGCAGCTTGTAGCTTAAAGCTTGCTACTCAGAGATGCGACTCTGCGTATTCAGCCAGAATCGAGCGAGGAACCCCTTGCAGCGCGATATGCACGCCGTTCGGGAAGTCCTTGAAGCGTTCCGTCAGGTAGGTCAGCCCGGAGCTGGTCGCGGACAGGTAAGGAGTGTCGATCTGTGCCAGGTTACCCAGGCACACCACTTTGGAACCGGCGCCGGCACGGGTGATGATGGTTTTCATCTGGTGCGGGGTCAGGTTCTGGCATTCATCGATCAAAATCAGGCTCTGCTGGAAGCTGCGACCTCGGATGTAGTTGAGGGATTTGAACTGCAACGGCACTTTGCTGAGGATGTAGTCGACGCTGCCATGGGTGTTTTCGTCATCCATGTGCAAGGCTTCGAGGTTGTCGGTGATCGCCCCCAGCCACGGCTCCATTTTTTCCGCCTCGGTACCGGGCAAAAAGCCGATTTCCTGGTCCAGGCCCTGCACGGAGCGAGTGGCGATGATGCGGCGATAGCGCTTGGTCACCATGGTCTGCTCGATGGCGGCAGCCAGGGCAAGGATGGTTTTACCGGAACCGGCAGCGCCCGTCAGGTTGACCAGGTGGATGTCCGGGTCGAGCAGCGCATACAGCGCCAGGCTCTGGTAGATGTCACGCGGTTTCAGGCCCCAGGCTTCCTGGTGCAACAGGGGTTCCTGATGCAGGTCGAGGATCAGCAGCTTGTCGACCTGGATCTCTTTGATCCAGCCCACGAAGCCCTGTTCGTCGACGATAAATTCATTGATATGCACGGCCGGCAGATTGTCGATCAGTTGTACCTGGTGCCAGGTACGGCCATGGTCCTGACGGGTTTCGACCTTGCTGACACGGTCCCAGAACGAGCCGGTCATCATGTGATAACCACGGGACAGCATCGACACGTCGTCGACCAGTTGGTCGGTACTGTAGTCCTCGGCAGCGATCCCACACGCTCGTGCCTTGAGGCGCATATTGATGTCTTTGGTCACCAGCACCACGCGCAGGTCCTTGTCGCGAGCGTGCAGGTCGATCAATTGGTTGATGATTTTGTTGTCGTTCAGGTTTTCGGGCAGCAGGCTGTTGGGCTCGCTGCGCTTGCTCATCAGGATCGACAGCAAGCCCTTGGGCCCGCTTTTGCCGCGCTGGATCGGCACGCCGACCTCAACGTCCTCGGGTGACGCTTCGCCCAGGGTCTTGTCGATCAGGCGGATGGCCTGGCGGCATTCGGCAGCCACGCTGTGGTGCCCGCTTTTGAGTTTGTCGAGCTCCTCAAGCACGATCATCGGGATGGCGACGTGGTGTTCTTCGAAGTTAAGCAGTGCGTTTGGATCGTGGATCAGTACATTGGTATCAAGCACATAAAGGATTGGCTGGTCGGAAGAAGGGTTACGTCCATGATCATCCATACTCGGTCACCTTTGTGGGAGCCAGTCGACGCAATACCACAACAGTGCTGCGCCTCGATTCGACCACCGACTGCACCTGAGTGACGTCAAGCGCAGTGCCCACATGAGGAGTCTTGGAAGACGCCACCTGTGTTGCAGGTTTCGGCGATCTGACTTCGTAATACCGCAAAACCCATGACAGGAAAAAGTACTTTGACGCTTTTTTGAAGTTTATTTTTCAGGATGACGAATAGCACTAGCCGAGTGCCCCATGCACCGTTAAAGTCGGAAGTCCGCCTGCATCGAAATGTCGCACAAAATCAGCGTAAAAATGCCTCGCACCCAACAGGGCCGGGCACTTCATCCTTTTAACGAAACGCCTCCCGGCAGTCCTGCCAACCCAGCCCACTCTGCGCCGTTGCCTGCAGCAACATCGGCAGTGCTACCCGCGCCTTGTCCTGGGTGTCGTGAAACACAATCACGCCTTTGCGCCACAACAGCATCAACGTCAGCACCCGTTGCGCCGACTCATCGGCCTTGAGCTTGCCCGGCTCGTCCTGGGAATCGATGTCCCATAACGCCACCTGCAAGCCCTGGGACTGGAAGAACCCCTGGCTGTCCGCGCGCCGCTGTCCGTAAGGCGGGCGGAACAGCGGCACGTAGTTTTCCGGCATCAGGTTCTGCACCAACTGCGCGCTGCGGGTGATGGAGCCTTGCCAGTCCACCCAATGGCTGTGGGAACGGTATTGCCAGCCCTGGGTGCCGACGCACTGGCCTTGGTACAACGCCTCCACCTGCGCGGCGGAACTGCGCTCCACACGGGTTTGCAGGCTGCTGCCGAGGACAAAGAAGGTGGCGTTCATCTTCTGCTTGCGCAGGTAGTCGGCGAGCCAGTCGGTATTGCCGCTGACCGGTGCCGGACCGCCGTCGAAGGTCAGCAGGAACAGGCGGTCGTTGAACTCGTCGCCGTTGCGTTCATGGTCGCCAAAGCGCGCGACTTCGCTGCTGATCTGCGGAAACAGCGCGGCCTTGCGCAGCAGTTCGTCCAGATAACGCTCATGGAAGGCATGGCTGGGTGCAGCCCAGCCTATATAGAAAGAGTCTTCGCTGATCGCCAGCTTGCCGGCCTGCTCCCGCAGGTCGTCCATGCTCTCCACCAGGTAGCAGAACGAGGCGTCGACTTCGCAGCTCTGCTGGGCGAACGTGTAGTTCTCCAGCAGGCGCTGCCACAGCTCGCGGCGCAGGTCGTCGATGGCCGCCAAGTTGATGATCTTCAAGCCCAGGCGCTGCTTGAGTGCGGTTTCATCCTGGGATTCACTGGCCAGCAGGCTGTGGGCGAACATCAGGATTTCCGCACGCGAGGCCACATCGAACAGCGCCGGGCTGCTGAGTTTTTCCGGCCAGGTGCCACGGTCCAGGCTGGCTACATCCACCGGCGCCGCCTGGGCATTCAGGCACAGCAGGCACGCCGACAACAAAAGCGCTATTCGCACACAGGGTCTCCCTCTCCAGAGTCACCGGCCATCATAGCGGATCGCGTCTATCGCCATCATAGGTGGAGTCAAATCGCCCCAGCCCCTAGAATCCCCGCACGATTTACAGGAGACGACTTCATGCTGATGGTGATTTCCCCCGCCAAGACCCTCGATTTCGAGACCCCAGCGGTGACCCAGCGCTTTACCCAGCCACAGTACCTGGACCATTCCCAGGCGCTGATCGAGCAACTGCGCGAACTGAGCCCGGCGCAGATCAGCGAATTGATGCACGTGTCCGACAAGATCGGTGGCCTCAATGCCGCCCGCTTCGGCAGCTGGAACCCGGCCTTCACCCCGGAGAATGCCAAGCAGGCCTTGCTGGCGTTCAAGGGCGACGTGTACACCGGCCTCAACGCCGAGACCTTCAGTGATGCCGACTTCAGCTACGCCCAGGACCACCTGCGCATGCTCTCGGGCCTGTACGGCCTGCTGCGCCCCCTGGACCTGATGATGCCGTATCGCCTGGAGATGGGTACCAAACTCGCCAACGCCCGTGGCAAGGACCTGTACGCCTTCTGGGGCACGCGCATCAGTGAGTGGCTGAACGAAGCCCTGGCCGAACAAGGCGACGACGTACTGCTCAACCTGGCCTCCAACGAGTACTTCTCGGCGGTCAAGCGCACAGCCCTGAACGCGCGGATCATCAACACCGAGTTCAAGGACCTGAAGAACGGCCAGTACAAGATCATCAGCTTTTACGCGAAAAAGGCCCGGGGCATGATGAGCCGCTTCGTGATCGAAGAGCGCATCAACGATCCGACCAGGCTCAAGCAGTTCGATGTGCAGGGTTACCGCTTCAATGCGGAGCAGTCCAAGCCGGACAATCTGGTGTTCCTGCGCGATCGTGCACCGGAATAAGGCCGTACCCGCCTCTTTCAGACAATGAAATCCAAATGTGAGAGGGGGCTTGCCCCCGATTGCGGTGGTTCAGTCACGAATCTATCGACTGATGCACTGCCATCGGGGGCAAGCCCCCTTCCACATTTTTATCCGCGCTTCACGCCAAGAATCGTCATTTATTTGACGTCAAAAAATATCCCGACACATCCCTAACATTTCTTTCACTCGACATTTGCGATTTTTTTTCGTAGTGGCACCACTTTTTTAAAACACTAGTGGCACAAAACTATCCCTTCGCGCCAACTACCCGTAACTACTGGCCCAAATAGCAAGTGCTATCAATATAGTACCAGTGCCATCTTTACCTATATTTCAAGAAATTTCGGGAAACAGGATGAGCGGCCAGGAACTTCGTCCTGAAGCGCCGCTCATACCACCGGTAACGAAATTCTCTGTTTCTGTAGGAGATGACTTACAAGGCGGACCAACGGAAGTAGCGAAGTTGTCATATTCAACTTTGACTCAGTGGTCACATTACCAACCGATTAGTTGAGAGCGGCGATAAGGATCCATTGCCACGAACTATAAGGCCAAGGCTGTGCTTACCCTAATGGGTCAGTGAGACAACCCAAGGCATTGATATGTAAAGGCTTATAGCCTCTATCAAGGCCCTGCGGCACTGGCGCCAGGCCCTTCTCCCAGGAAGGCTGGCTGCATTTCAGGGCAGGCCCCAATAACAAGGCCAAGTTGCGCACAACTTGAGTGCAATAGTTAGTCACTCGTTATTCAACATGCCTGTACGCGGCAAGTCGGCGTCTATTCGCCCAACTTTCGCGGCATTTGTGACGTTTGCAAACATGAACTCCGGCCATCTAATGGCATGATTTAAATACAGAGGTAATTGCGATGCGCATCAGCATATTTGGTTTGGGTTACGTTGGCGCAGTGTGTGCCGGTTGCCTGTCTGCCCGTGGCCACGAAGTGGTCGGCGTAGACATCTCCAAGGAAAAGATCGACCTGATCAACGCCGGCAAATCGCCGATCGTCGAGCCGGGTCTGGGCGAACTGTTGAGCCAGGGCATCGCAAACGGTCGACTGCGCGGCACCACCAACTTCGCCGAAGCCATCCGTGATACTGACCTGTCGATGATTTGCGTCGGTACGCCGAGCAAGAAGAACGGCGACCTGGAACTCAACTACATCGAATCGGTATGCCGCGAGATCGGTTTTGTCCTGCGTGACAAGACCACCCGCCACACCATCGTGGTACGCAGCACCGTGTTGCCGGGCACCGTCGCCAACGTGGTGATCCCAATCCTCGAAGACTGCTCCGGCAAGAAAGCCGGCGTCGACTTCGGTGTTGCGGTCAACCCGGAATTCCTGCGCGAATCCACCGCCATCGCCGACTACGACCTGCCACCGATGACCGTCATCGGCGAATTCGACAAAGCCTCCGGCGATGTCCTGCAGTCACTGTACGAAGAACTCGACGCACCGATCATCCGCAAGGACATCGCCGTAGCCGAGATGATCAAGTACACCTGCAACGTGTGGCACGCCACCAAGGTCACCTTCGCCAACGAGATCGGCAACATCGCCAAGGCGGTCGGCGTCGACGGTCGCGAAGTGATGGAAGTGGTCTGCCAGGACAAGACCCTCAACCTGTCCCAGTACTACATGCGCCCAGGCTTCGCGTTCGGCGGCTCCTGCCTGCCTAAAGACGTGCGCGCCCTGACCTACCGCGCCGGCTCCCTGGACGTGGAAGCGCCGCTGCTCAACTCGCTGATGCGCAGCAACGAATCCCAGGTGCAGAACGCCTTCGACATCGTCGCCGGCCACGACAAACGCAAAGTCGCCCTGCTGGGCCTGAGCTTCAAGGCCGGTACCGACGACCTGCGCGAAAGCCCACTGGTCGAGCTGGCGGAAATGCTGATCGGCAAGGGCTACGACCTGAGCATCTACGACAGCAACGTCGAGTACGCCCGTGTCCACGGTGCAAACAAGGACTACATCGAAGGCAAGATCCCCCACGTGTCGTCCCTGCTCAACTCGGACTTCGATGATGTGATCAACAACTCCGACGTGATCATCCTTGGTAACCGCGACGAGAAGTTCCGTGCCCTGGCGCAGAACGCACCGCACGGCAAGCAAGTGATCGACCTGGTGGGCTTCATGTCCAAGGCCACCAGTACGACAGGCCGTACCGAAGGCATTTGCTGGTAACAGCAACGGTAAGTTTCGAGCTGCAGGCGTACCAATCCCCAGCGCTTGCAGCTCGAAGCCTTCTTCACCTTCGGATGACGCTTATGTCCAAGTTAAAACACGTACTGCTCCAATCCGCCGGCTGGCTGTTCTTTCTGAGCCTGCTGATGGGTCTCGCCCTGCTGTTGCCGGCGAGTACGTTCGACTCCGAGTCGAAGAATTTTATTTTCCTGATTGGCGCCGTCGGTATCTGGCGCTACTCGATGGGTGCTACGCATTTCTTTCGCGGCATGCTGTTCCTGTATGTGGTCTACCCGCATCTGCGCCGTAAAGTGCGCAAGCTGGGCAAGGCTGCCGACCCGTCCCACGTGTTCCTGATGGTCACCAGCTTCCGTATCGATGCGCTGACCACCGCGCAGGTCTACAGCTCGGTGATTCGTGAGGCCATCGAATGCGGCTTCCCCACCACCGTGGTCTGCTCGCTGGTGGAAATGTCCGATGAGCTGCTGGTCAAGAGCCTCTGGGAACGCATGAACCCGCCGGACCACGTCAAGCTCGACTTCGTGCGGATCGCCGGTACCGGCAAGCGCGACGGCCTGGCCTTCGGTTTCCGCGCCATCTCCCGCCACCTGCCGGACGACCGCGCGGTGGTTGCCGTGATCGATGGCGACACCGTGCTCGCCGAAGGCGTGGTGCGCAAGACCGTGCCGTGGTTCCAGCTGTTCGGCAACGTCGGCGGCCTGACCACCAACGAATTCTGCGAAGTGCGCGGCGGCTACATCATGAGCGAGTGGCACAAACTGCGCTTCGCCCAGCGCCACATCAACATGTGCTCCATGGCCCTGTCCAAGCGCGTGCTGACCATGACCGGCCGCATGTCGGTGTTCCGCGCCAACGTCGTGACTGACCCGGGCTTTATCGCCGACGTGGAAAGCGACTCGCTGCAGCACTGGCGCCTGGGCCGCTTCAAGTTTCTCACCGGTGACGACAAGTCCAGCTGGTTCAGCCTGATGCGCCTGGGCTACGACACCTTCTACGTGCCGGACGCCGCGATCCACACCGTGGAACACCCGCCGGAAAAGAGCTTTATCAAAGCCAGCCGCAAGCTGATGTTCCGCTGGTACGGCAACAACCTGCGCCAGAACTCCCGCGCCCTGGGCCTGGGTGTACGCCGGCTGGGCCTGTTCACCAGCATCGTGTTGTTCGACCAGCGCGTGTCGATGTGGACCTCCCTGCTCGGCCTGACCGTGGCAATCATCGCCACCTTCAAGTACGGCGGCGCGTTCATCCTCGCGTACCTGCTGTGGATCGGCATCACCCGCCTGATCCTGACCCTGCTGCTGTCGTGCTCCGGCCACAAGATCGGCCCGGCTTACCCGGCGATTCTCTATTACAACCAGATCATGGGCGCGTTGGTGAAGATCTACGTGTTCTTCCGCCTTGATCAACAGTCCTGGACCCGCCAGGACACCAAACTGACCCGCGATTTGGCCAGCTTTCAACGTTGGTTCAACACCTGGTCGTCTCGGACCATGACCTTCTCCGCCGGCAGCATCTTCGTTGCCGTGTTGCTGATGATGGTCTGACCCTGCCAAGCCTGAATTAACCAAGGAATTACACCGTCATGAACAGCCAAGTAAACGCCAACGTTGTCCACGAATCCGAAGCCCAGCGCCAACATGCCCGGGTCAAAATCCCGGCCAAGCTGCGCTTCTTCAACACCGACCGCACCCAGACCGAAGCACGGGTGATCGACCTCTCGGCCGGCGGCCTGGCGTTCACCGCCACCCAGCCGTTGACCGTGGGTGAAGTGCACAAGGGTCGCCTGCAATTCGTCATCGATAACCTCGGCCTGGCCATGGATGTGGAGCTGCAGATCCGCTCCTACGACCGCCAGAGCGGCCGCACCGGTTGCCAGTTCCAGAACCTCGACGCCCAGGATATTTCCACCCTGCGCCACCTGATCACCTCGCACCTGTCGGGCGACATCGTGACCATGGGTGACGTGCTGGCAACCCTGCAACGCGACAACTTCACCAAGGCGCGCAAGGTCAAGGACAGCGGCAGCAACATGAGCGCCTTCGGTCGCCTGCGCGCCGTGACGTTCAGCCTGGCGATCTTCCTCGTCGGCCTGGCAGCCTTCGGCTTCGTGTTCAAATCGGTGTACGGCATGTACTTCGTCAGCCACGCCCAGGCGGGCCTGGTCAGCGTGCCCGGCATGAACGTGACCATGCCCCGCGACGGCACCGTGCAAAGCCTGCTCAAAGGTGACGCGGTGGCGGCCAAAGGTGCACCACTGGCGACCTTCAGCACCAGCATGCTGGATGTGCTCAAAGGCCACCTGGACGAAGACCAGCTGCAGCCGGCCAAGGTCGAAGAGCTGTTCGGCAAGCAAATGACCGGCACCCTCACCTCGCCGTGCGATTGCGTGGTCGCCCAGCAACTGGTCGCCGACGGCCAGTACGCCAGCAAAGGCGACGTGATCTTCCAACTGGTGCCACGCGGCAGCCAGGCTAACGTCGAAGCTCGCTTTACCTACCGCCAGTTCGGTGACGTGCGCCCAGGCACCCCGGTGAGCTTCCAGGTGGCCGACGAAGAACAGACCCGCACCGGCACCATCGTCAGCAGCACCAGCCTGAACAGCGCCGACCTGTCCTCCGACATCCGCGTCCAGATCAAGCCTGACGCCCCGCTGGACAGCGCCTACGCCGGCCGCCCGGTGGAAGTGACCAGCGACCGTGGCCCATCCCTGAACTGGCTGATCGATAAAGCCATGGCTGCGGGTCTTTAATCATGAGCGCCCTTCGAACCCTGCCGGTGCCCCTGGCGCTGGCCATCGCCCTCGCCGGTTGTGCCGGCCTGCCCGACCAACGCCTGGCCAATGAAGCGCTCAAGCGTGGCGACACCGTCACCGCGCAGCAGAATTACCAGCAACTGGCAGAACTGGGTTACAGCGAGGCCCAGGTGGGCCTGGCCGATATCCAGGTAGGCACCCGCGATCCGGCGCAAATCAAACAGGCCGAGGCCACTTACCGTGCCGCGGCGGATACCTCGCCGCGCGCCCAGGCCCGCCTCGGTCGCCTGCTGGTGGCCAAGCCGGGCTCCACCGAAGCCGAACATCATGAAGCCGAAGGCCTGTTGAAAAAAGCCTTTGCCAATGGCGAAGGCAACACCCTGATCCCGCTGGCGATGCTGTACCTGCAATACCCCCACAGCTTCCCCAACGTGAATGCCCAGCAGCAGATCAGCAAGTGGCAGGCCGCCGGTTACCCGGAAGCCGGCCTGGCCCAGGTCCTGCTGTATCGCACCCAGGACACCTACGACCAGCATCTGGATGATGTGGAGCGCATCTGCAAGGCCGCGCTGAACACCACCGATATCTGCTATGTCGAGCTGGCCACGGTCTACCAGAAAAAAGCCCAGCCGGAAAAACAGGCCGAACTGCTCAAGCAGATGGAAGCCGGCTACAGCCGCGGCACCGTCACCGCACAACGCGTCGACAGCGTCGCCCGCGTATTGGGCGACGCCACGCTGGGCAAGACCGACGAGAAAACCGCCCAGGCCCTGCTGGAAAAAATCGCCCCCGGCTACCCGGCTTCCTGGGTCAGCCTGGCGCAACTGCTCTACGACTTCCCCGAACTGGGCGACGTCGACCAGATGATGAAATACCTGGACAACGGCCGCGCCGCCGACCAGCCGCGCGCCGAGCTGTTGCTGGGCAAGCTCTACTACGAAGGCAAGTGGGTGCCGGCGGACGCCAAGGCGGCTGAAGCGCACTTCCAGAAAGCCGTGGGCCGCGAAGTGGCTGCCGACTACTACCTCGGCCAGATCTACCGCCGTGGTTACCTGGGCCAGGTCTATTCCCAGAAGGCCCTGGACCACCTGCTGACCGCTGCGCGCAACGGCCAGAACAGCGCCGACTTCGCCATCGCCCAATTGTTTTCCCAAGGCAAGGGCACCAAGCCCGACCCATTGAATGCCTATGTCTTCAGCCAATTGGCCAAAGCCCAGGGCACGCCAGAGGCCAATGACCTGGCCACGCAGCTCGAAGCCCCGCTCACACCAGAACAACGCGCCCAAGGCCAACGCCTGGTGCAACAGGAACTGGCCGCCCGCGGCACCCTGGCCCAGAGCACGCTGCAACTGCACGCCCTGGAAGAAGAAGACGGCGAGGAATCCCTATGAAGCTCAATCCATTCGTGCAGGCCGGCATCGGCCTGACCTTCGCCCTGCTGTGGTCGTGCCCGACCCTGGCCGCGCTGACCGAAGCCAAGAACTTCGGCCTGGAAGTCAAAGCCACCGCGCAGTCCGAAGATGACCGCGACCTCGGCACCCAGAAAGGCGGCGACGTCAACGGCATCGGCCTCGACCTGCGCCCGTGGATCTACGGCGAAAGCGGCAACTGGAGCGCCTATGCCATGGGCCAGGCGGTGGCTTCGAGCGACATCATCGAGACCGACACCCTTCAACAGTCGGCGGATGACGAAAACCAGCAAACCACCAACAACGACCGCAAGACCAAGAAAAACTACCTGGCCATGCGCGAGTTCTGGGTCGGCTACAGCGGCTTCACGCCCTACCCCGGCGAGATCCTCAAGCTCGGTCGCCAACGCCTGCGCAATGACGACGGCCAATGGCGCGACACCAACATCGAAGCGCTGAACTGGACCTTCGACACCACCCTGCTCAAGGCCAACGTCGGCGCCGCCGAACGTTTCAGCGAATACCGTACCGACCTCAAGGAACTGTCGCCCAAGGATAAGGACCGTCAGCACCTCTACGCCGACGCGTCCTACCAGTGGACGCCGGGCCAGTGGATCGGCCTGCGTGGCCACCACACCCATGACAACGGCAAGCTCGACTACCCGGAACCGGGCGTCGCCACCGACTCCCTGGACAAGCGCGAGAACGGCGACCTGACCTGGCTCGGTATCGAAGCCAACAGCGACGCCTACAACTGGCGCAACACCAACACCGTCAACTACTGGGCCAGCATCACCGGCATGAAAGGCGACCGCGACTCGGTCAATGCCTTGAACGCCGACGGCACCCGTCCGACAGAGGCCAAGCGCAGCGATGACGTGAGTGGCTGGGCGACCGATCTGGGTATTCGCCTGCGTCTGGACCCGCAATGGCAAGTGGGTGCGGCCTATGCCCGCGCCAGTGCCGAGTACGAGCAGAACGGCCTGCAAAGCAACCGTTCGAACTGGACCGGTACCCAGTCCCGCGTGCACCGTTTCGGCGAAGCGTTTCGTGGCGAGATGAACAACATGCAGTCCATGAGCCTGTTCGGTTCCTGGCAGCTGCGTGAGGACTACGACGCCAGCCTGGTGTACCACAAGTTCTGGCGCGTCGACGGCAACAAGCCGGTGGGCAGCAATGGCATTGACGCCGTGCAGAACAACACCGATGACGTCACCGGCGCGATCCTGTCCAGCACTTCCCTGCCCCTTGAAGACGGCAAGAAAGACCTGGGCCAAGAGATGGACCTGGTCGTCACCAAGTACTTCAAGACCGGCCTGCTGCCCGCCGCGCTCAGCCAGTCAATCGACGAGCCGTCGGCCCTGGTGCGGTTCCGTGCCGGTGTGTTCAAGCCAGGTGATGCCTATGGCAGCCAGGTCGACTCGTACATGCATCGCGCGTTTGTCGACGTGATCTGGAAATTCTGATGGGAGCCTGCGCAATGAATGCTCAAAGCCTACTCGTCGCGGCAATGCTGATGGCCAGCGCCACAGCGTTTGCCGATACGGCGGCCAAGGCGCCGACCATCGCCAAGGAACTGCAACAGGCCAAGACCTACACCATTTCCAGCCCGCCGACCGCGCCGCTGGAAATGGCCAAGCCGGCCCTGCCTGACCTGTCGGGTTATACCGCCGCAGCGATGGAAAAGAAGATCGTACGCACCAGGCCCGGCAAGATCAGCATCCGTCGCATGATGCAGGAAGACGCCCTCAAGGACTTTATCGGCGGCGACAACAAGATGGCCGAATGGGTGGTGCGCCAGCACGGCATTCCCCAGGCGATCTTTGTCGACGACGGCTACATGAACCTCAAGGACCTGCTGGGCAAAGTGCCCAAGCAGTACTTCAGCGAAACTTCGCCGGGCGTGTTCCTGGCCAAGTTGCCGATCGTGGTCGGGCGCAAGGGCATCCTGGACATCGATAAAAACACCCAGGAGCTGCGCCTGTCCCAGCAGGCCGGTTCGTTCCTGATCAACGACGGCCAGTTGTTTGTGCGTGACACCAGGATCACCGGTTGGGACGAAAAAGCCAATGGCCCGGCGCTGTTCAAGTCGCCCAAGGAGTTCCGCCCGTTCCTGCTGGCCTGGGGCGGCACCGAGACCTACGTTTCCAAGACCAAGATGGCAAGTTTCGGCTATGCCAACAGTAAGTCGTATGGGGTGAGTATTTCCCAGTACACGCCGAACATGGCCAAGGTGCTCAAGCGCCCTGAGCCGACCGGCTGGATCATCGATTCCGAGTTCTCGGACATGTGGTACGGCTTCTACTGCTACGAGACCACGGGCTTCGTGATCAAGGGCAATACCTACAAAGACAACATCGTCTACGGCATTGACCCCCATGACCGTTCCCACGGCCTGATCATCGCGGACAACACCGTCTACGGCACCAAGAAGAAGCACGGCATCATCATTTCCCGTGAGGTGAACGACAGCTTCATCTTCAACAACCGCAGCTACGACAACAAGCTTTCGGGCCTGGTGATCGACCGTAACAGCGTGAACAACCTGATCGCCGACAACGAGATCTACCGCAACCACACCGACGGCATCACCCTCTATGAGAGCGGCGACAACCTGCTGTGGGGCAACAAAGTGATCAGCAACCGTCGCCACGGCATCCGC
Source organism: Pseudomonas sp. 8 R 14 (assembly GCF_900005955.1). Lineage (NCBI taxonomy): Bacteria > Pseudomonadati > Pseudomonadota > Gammaproteobacteria > Pseudomonadales > Pseudomonadaceae > Pseudomonas > Pseudomonas sp. 8 R 14. The sequence goes on from NZ_CVTH01000027.1 coordinate 79,889, forward strand.
GTGCGTAACAGCGTGAACATCAAGCTGTACGAAAACACCTCGATGGCCAACGGCCTGACCGGCGTGTACGGCCACATCAAGGATTTGACCGACACCGACCGCGACATCGCCCTCGACCCGTTCGACGCCAAGGTCTCGCTGATCGTGGTCGGCGGTGAACTGGCGGGTAACGGCAGCGGGCCGCTGTCCATCGACTCGCCACTGAGTATCGAGCTGTACCGCGTATCGATGCTGGCGCCGACCAAATCCAGCGGCATCAGTTTCTCCGGCGTGCTGGGCGATCGTCAGGAAGAAATTCTCGACCTGCTGGTGCGCCAGCAGAAAGCCGTGCTGATCGACCCTGTCGAACGCCAGACCGAAATGCAGGACTGAGGATGACCCTTATGCACCCACACATGATCAAACTGCTGAGCCTCTCGGGTCTGACCCTCGGCCTGCTCGCAGCCAGCCAGGGCGTGCGCGCCGACGAAATCAAGGCCCCGACCTTCACCGCCGAACCCTGCTGCAGCCTGTGCCCGGCCGCCCATGACGCGAAAAACTACACCACGCGCTACCAGCAGAACTTCACCACCCTGGTGCAAGCCCAGGGCGACTGGCTGTTCCGTACCCAGGAAGACCTACGCACCGAATTCGACACCAGCCCGGCCGGCTACAAGCGCATGCAACAACTGCACGACGCGTTCAAGGCCAAGGGCGTGGAACTGGTGGTGGTCTACCAGCCGACCCGTGGCCTGGTGAACCGCAACAAGCTCAACCCCGCGGAAAAAGCCTCGTTCGATTTCGACAAGGCCCTGGGCAACTACAAGACCATGCTCGGCCGTTTCGCCAAGATGGGCTACGTGGTGCCGGACCTGTCACCGTTGACCAATGAGCAACTGCCGGACGAACTGCCGGCCCACGACTTCTACTTCCGCGGTGACCAGCACTGGACCCCGTACGGCGCCCAGCGCACGGCGAAAATCGTCGGTGCCAAGGTGCGTGCAATGCCTGAGTTCGCCGATATTCCCAAGCGCGAATTCGAGACCAAACGCTCCGGGCGCATGGGCAAGACCGGCACCCTGCACAACATGGCCGGGCAATTGTGTGGCACCAGCTACGCGATCCAGTACATGGACCAGTTCACCACCGAGCCGAAAGGCGAAGCCGGTGACGGCGACCTGTTCGGCGATTCGGGCAACCCGCAGATCACCCTGGTGGGCACCAGCCACAGCGGCAAGAACTACAACTTCGCCGGCTTCCTGGAACAGGAAATCGGTGCTGACATCCTCAACGTCGCCTTCCCCGGCGGCGGCCTGGAAGGCTCGATGATCCAGTACCTGGGCAGCGACGAATTCCAGAAGAGCCCGCCGAAAATCCTGATCTGGGAATTCTCGCCGCTGTATCGCCTGGACCAGGAGACCATCTACCGCCAGATGATGGCGCTGCTCGACAACGGCTGCGAAGGCAAGAGCGCGCAGATGAGCGCCAGCACCACGTTGAAACCCGGCAAGAACGAATTGATGGTTAACAGTTCGAATAAAGACCTGCGCAACGCCAACCATCAGGTTGATATCCGCTTCGCCGACCCCTCGGTGAAAACCTTGCAAGCCACCCTCTGGTACATGAACGGGCGCCACGAGGACATCAAGATCGAGAAACCCGAAACATCCGATACAGACGGGCGTTTCGCCTTTGAACTGCGCACCGATGAAGACTGGGCCTCGCAGAACTTGCTGGCCGTGGAAGTGCAGGGCCCCGAAGCGGGCGCTGCCGCGCAGAAGGTCGAAGCGAAAATTTGCACACGCAACGTATTCCCAGCGGGCGGTCAACAGACCGCCTCGACGCCGTGAAATAAGCGTGCAATGAGGTTACTTATGCAGAAGTTATGGATTCCATCGTTGCTGGGCCTGGCGATCTTCGCCGGTGCAGCCAACGCCGCCGCCCCGCTGCGTCCGCCCCAGGGCTACTTCGCACCGATTGAAGCGTTCAAGACCGGCGACTTCAAGGAAAACTGCGACACCATGCCGACGCCCTACACCGGGCCTCTGCAATTTCGCAGCAAGTACGAAGGCTCCGACAAGGCCCGTTCCACGCTGAATGTTCAGTCGGAAAAAGCCTTTCGCGACAGCACCGCCGACATCACCAAGCTGGAAAAAGACACCAGCAAGCGCGTGATGCAATTCATGCGCGACGGTCGCCCGGAGCAGCTCGAATGCACCCTGAACTGGCTGGTGTCGTGGGCCAAGGCCGATGCGTTGATGTCCAAGGACTTCAACCACACCGGCAAGTCCATGCGCAAATGGGCCTTGGGCAGCATGGCGTCGGCCTATGTACGCCTGAAGTTCTCCGACTCGCACCCGTTGGCCAACCACCCGCAGGAATCGCAACTGATCGAAGCCTGGTTCAACAAACTGGCCGATCAGGTGGTCAGCGACTGGGACAACCTGCCGCTGGAAAAAACCAACAACCACTCCTACTGGGCCGCCTGGTCGGTGATGGCAACCTCCATCGCCACCAACCGTCGCGACCTGTTTGACTGGGCCGTGAAGGAATACAAGGTCGGCGTGAACCAGGTCGACGACCAAGGCTTCCTGCCCAACGAATTGAAGCGTCAGCAACGCGCCTTGTCGTACCACAACTACGCCCTGCCGCCGCTGGCGATGATCGCCAGTTTTGCCCTGGTCAACGGTGTTGACCTGCGCCAGGAAAACAACAGCGCACTCAAGCGCCTGGGCGACAAAGTGCTGGCCGGGGTCAAGGACCCGGAGATCTTCGAACAGAAGAACGGCAAGGAGCAGGACATGAAGGACCTGAAGCAGGACATGAAATTCGCCTGGCTCGAACCCTTCTGCACCCTCTACACCTGCGCACCGGATGTGATCGAGCGCAAGCACGGGATGCAACCGTTCAAGACCTTCCGCCTGGGGGGTGACCTGACCAAGGTCTACGACCCGACGCATGAAAAAGGCAACAAAGGTAGCTAAGGCTGAATGGATTACCTGTAGTGAGCGGGCTTGCCCCGCGCTGGGCTGCGAAGCAGTCCTAATCGATCCGCCGCCGTGTGCCAGGCATACCGCGGTGTAGGGTTTTGGGGCGGCTTCGCCACCCAGCGCGGGGCAAGCCCGCTCACTACAAAAGCTGCATCGCCGCCCATGAAGTTGTGGGGGGTTTGGGGGGGCTGCGGCCCTTGACTGTTGGTTAAACATGGAGAGATCGGGATGGTTTTCTCGTCCAATGTGTTCCTGTTTCTGTTCTTGCCGATCTTTCTCGGCTTGTACTACTTGAGCGGGCAACGCTATCGCAACCTGCTGCTGCTGTTGGCCAGCTACGTGTTCTACGCCTGGTGGCGAGTGGACTTCCTGGCGCTGTTCGCCGCCGTCACGCTGTGGAACTACTGGATCGGCCTCAAGGTCGGTGCCGCCGGCGTGCGCACCAAGCCGGCCCAACGCTGGCTGCTGCTGGGCGTGGCGGTCGACCTGTGCATCCTCGGCTACTTCAAGTACGCCAACTTCGGCGTCGACAGCATCAACGTCATGATGAAGTCGGCCGGCCTGGAGCCGTTCATCCTCACCCACGTGCTGCTGCCGATCGGGATCTCGTTCTACATCTTCGAGTCCATCAGCTACATCATCGACGTGTACCGTGGCGATACCCCGGCGACCCGCAATCTCATCGACTTCGCGGCGTTCGTGGCGATCTTCCCGCACCTGATCGCCGGCCCGGTCCTGCGTTTCCGCGACCTGGCCGACCAGTTCAACAATCGCACCCACACCCTCGACAAATTCTCCGAGGGCTGCACGCGGTTCATGCAGGGCTTCATCAAGAAGGTCTTCATCGCCGACACCCTGGCGGTGGTGGCCGACCACTGCTTCGCCCTGCAAAACCCCACCACCGGCGATGCCTGGCTCGGCGCACTGGCCTACACCGCGCAGTTGTACTTCGACTTCTCCGGCTACAGCGACATGGCCATCGGCCTGGGCTTGATGATGGGTTTCCGCTTCATGGAAAACTTCAAGCAGCCGTACATCAGCCAGTCGATCACCGAGTTCTGGCGGCGCTGGCACATCAGCCTGTCCACCTGGCTGCGTGACTACCTGTACATCACCTTGGGCGGCAACCGTAAAGGCACGCTGACCACCTACCGCAACCTGTTCCTGACCATGCTGCTCGGTGGCCTGTGGCACGGTGCGAACATCACCTACATCGTGTGGGGTGCCTGGCACGGCATGTGGCTGGCGATTGAAAAAGCCATCGGCCTCAACACCGCACCGCGCAGTTTCAATGTCCTGCGCTGGGCCTTCACCTTCCTGCTGGTGGTGATGGGCTGGGTGATCTTCCGCGCCGAAAACCTCCACGTCGCCGGCCGTATGTACGGTGCGATGTTCAGCTTCGGCGAGTGGTCGCTGTCGGAACTCAACCGCGCCAACCTCACCGGCCTGCAAGTCGCGACCCTGGTGGTGGCGTACGCAACATTGGCGTTCTTCGGCCTGCGCGACTTCTACACCAACCGCCCTGCCGAGAAAACCAAGCCGGCCGACCCGAGCCTGATCAAGGCCGTGCCGGGCGACAACCCGGGCAGCATCCACGAGCCAGGTTTCACCGTTGGCCGTGACGCTGCCGTGCAACCGGCCTACTGGACTGCTGACTGGCCACGCTACGCCATGCGCGCTGCAGTGCTGCTGCTGTTCGTGGCGTCGATTCTCAAACTGTCGGCGCAGAGTTTCTCGCCGTTCCTTTACTTCCAATTCTGAGGGAGCCGACCATGACCCGTTCATTACGCGTCCTCTATATCGGCCTGTTCCTGGTGCTGCTGCTGGCCCTGGGCGCCTGGTCGCTGCGCAGCTTCCTGGACTTTCGCACCAACGCCGACGCGACCGTGCTCAACGGTCGCTGGACCAAGGCCGTCGAGACCCATTACGACGAGGAGTTCCCGATCAAGCGATTGGGCACCAACCTCTGGGCCGCGCTGGACTACAAGCTGTTCAATGAAGGCCGCCCTGGGGTGGTGCTGGGCCGCGATCACTGGTTGTACAGCGACGAGGAGTTCAACCCCGCCGTCAACGAAGACCAGAACCTTCAAGGCAACTACGCGCTGGTCGAAGGCGTGCGCCAGAAGCTCAAGGCCCAGGGCATCCAACTGGTGATGGCGATCGTGCCGGCCAAGGTGCGCCTGTACCCGGAACACCTGGGTGAAGTGAAACCGGCGAGCATCCACGCCAACCTGTACCAGGACTTCCACGCCCGTGTGGCCGCCGACAAGATCATCGCCCCGGACCTGCTCGGCCCGCTGCAACAGGCCAAGCTGAGTGGCAAGCAGGTGTTCCTGCGCACCGACACCCACTGGACCCCGGACGGCGCCGAAATCGCCGCCAAGCAGTTGGCTAAAACCATCGCCGACAAGACCCCGCTCCACGGCGAGCCGCAGCGTTTTGTCACCGAGGCCGAGAAGACCGAGCCGCATAAAGGCGACCTGCGTCTGTTCCTGCCCCTGGACCCGCTGTTCGAAAACCTGATGCCACCGAAAGAGCCGCTGGAAAAACGCGTCACGCACCTGGCCGAAACCAAAGGCGACGACGCGCTGTTCAGCGACAGCGAAACCCCGGTGGCGCTGGTGGGCACCAGCTACAGCGCCAACCCCAACTGGAACTTCGTCGGCGCCCTCAAGCAAGCCCTGGGCAGCGACGTGGTCAGCTACGCCGAAGACGGCCACGGCCCGATCCTGCCGATGCTCAGCTACCTGAAAAGTGACGACTTCAAGAACAGCCCGCCACAGGTGCTGATCTGGGAGTTTCCTGAACGTTATCTGCCCGTGAACAACGAAATCGGTGATGCCGACCCATCGTGGGTTGCGCAACTTAAACAAGCCGGTTCGCGCCAACAAAACATGGCACTGAACACCCCAGCTAAAAACCCAAAATCCGAGACGCCCGACCGGGCGCAAAACTGAAAGAGAGGTAACTCACATGACTTTCACTACTACTCCGCGTCGTCTCGCTAAGACTCTGGCCCTGGCTGCCGGTATGAGCTTGGTATCCCTGTCCGCCTTCGCCGGTGACGCTGCCTTGTACGGCCCAGTCGCACCGAAAGGCTCAAGCTTCGTGCGTGTCTACAACGCCTCCAACCAGGAAGTCAGCGCCACTGTCGGCAGCACCAACCTCAGCGACGTGGCCCCGCTGGCCAGCAGCGACTTCAGCTTCATGCCCGGCGGCGACTACAGCGCCAAGGTCGGCAGCCAGACCGTGCCGGTCAAGCTCGCCCCGGACCACTACTACACCCTGGTCAACAACAACAGCGGCCAGCCACAGCTGATCGAAGAACCGCCGTTCAAGAACAAGCAGAAATCCCTGGTGCGCGTGCAGAACCTCAGCGACAAGGCCCTGACCCTGAAGACCGCCGACGGCAAGACCGACGTGGTCAAGTCGGTGGCTGCCAAAGGCCGTGGCGAACGTGAAATCAACCCGGTGAAGGTGAGCCTGGCGTTGTATGACGGCGACAAGAAAGTCGGCGACGTGAAGCCAGTGGCCCTGGAGCGTGGTGAGGCAGCGGTGCTGTACGTCACCGGTTCGGGTTCGAGCATTTCGCCAGTCTGGGTAAAACGCCCGGTGTCGACCCGCTGAATGAATTTTCCGGGTCGGCTTCGGCCGGCCCGGACACGAGACAAAAACAAGAGTGAAACGACAAACCTTCGTAGCTCTGACCCAAATTGATTCAAGGAGAAACACATGATCCCAGTAATCCTTTCCGGTGGTAGCGGCTCACGTCTTTGGCCGCTTTCCCGTAAACAGTTCCCAAAACAATTCCTGGCCCTGACCGGCGAGCACACGCTGTTCCAGCAAACCCTGGAACGCCTGGTGTTCGAAGGCATGGACGCCCCGATCGTGGTCTGCAACAAGGACCATCGCTTCATCGTCAACGAGCAACTGGCCAACCGTAAACTGGAGTGCCAACGCATCCTGATGGAACCCTTCGGCCGCAACACCGCGCCGGCCGTGGCCCTCACCGCGATGATGCTGGTCAACGAAGGCCGTGATGAACTGATGCTGGTCCTGCCGGCCGACCACGTGATCGACGACCAGAAAGCCCTGCAACGCGCCCTGGCCCTGGCCACCGTGGCCGCCGAGCGTGGCGAGATGGTGCTGTTCGGCGTGCCGGCGACCCGTCCGGAAACCGGCTACGGCTACATCAAGTCCACCAACGATTCGCTGCTGCCCGAAGGCGTGAGCCGCGTACAGCAATTCGTGGAAAAACCCGATGAAAAACGCGCCGTCGAGTTCGTCAAAAGCGGTGGTTACTTCTGGAACAGCGGCATGTTCCTGTTCCGCGCCAGCCGCTTCCTGGAAGAGCTGAAAAAGCACGATCCGGACATCTACGACACCTGCGTGCTGACCCTGGAGCGCAGCCAGCAAGACGCCGACACCGTGACCTTCGACGAAGCCACCTTCGCCTGCTGCCCGGACAACTCCATCGACTACGCCGTGATGGAAAAAACCCAGCGCGCCTGCGTGGTGCCGTTGAGCGCCGGCTGGAGCGACGTGGGTTGCTGGGCTTCGCTGTGGGCGGTCAACGATAAAGACGCCAACGGCAACGTCACCAAGGGCGACGTGGTGATTCAGGACAGCAAGAACTGCATGATCCACGGCAACGGCAAGCTGGTATCGGTGATCGGCCTGGAAAACATCGTCGTGGTGGAAACCAAGGACGCGATGATGATTGCCCACAAGGACAAGGTCCAGGGTGTCAAGCAGATGGTCAACACCCTCAACGAACAGGGCCGCAGCGAAACCCAGAACCACTGCGAAGTCTATCGTCCGTGGGGCTCCTACGACTCGGTGGACATGGGCGGCCGCTTCCAGGTCAAGCACATCTCGGTCAAGCCGGGCGCGTGCCTGTCGCTGCAGATGCACCACCACCGCGCCGAACACTGGATCGTGGTCAGCGGCACCGCCGAAGTCACCTGTGACGAGAACGTGTTCCTGCTCTGCGAGAACCAGTCCACCTACATCCCGATCGCCTCGGTGCACCGCCTGCGCAACCCCGGCAAGATCCCGTTGGAGATCATCGAAGTGCAATCGGGCAGCTACCTGGGCGAAGACGATATCGAGCGGTTTGAAGATATCTACGGGCGCTCGACGCCGGTTGAACGCGGCGTTTCGGTGAAAACTATCGCGCAGTAAAACAGTCGTACAAGAAGCCCTCACCCAGCCCATTGCGTCCCCTATCCGCAGTGGGTTGGGTGGGGGCTTTTTGTTTGGGATTTGCGCTGGCTATCAGGGCCTCATCGGGGCATGGGTATCTACACAACTTCCAGTGAATACGGAATCTATGGCAATCAGGCTTCTGTGGTGAGCGGGCTTGCCCCGCGCTGGGCTGCGAAGCGGCCCCTAAAACGTTCACCTCGACTGATTCTGGCACTCTGCGGTGACCTTATTGGGGCTGCTGCGCAGCCCAGCGCGGGGCAAGCCCGCTCACCACAGAGTTATGTGTCAGCCTTTAAGAGTTGTGTAGATACCTATGCTCATCGGGGGCAAGCCCACCACAGCACTCAAGGTAGCCAATCCCACCTACGCTTAAGTTAGGATGCTCGTTCCCTACTCGAGGTGGTCTCCATGTTCTTCGGCGTTCTACTGATCATCACCTGGCTGATCCTCCTGCTGCGCTACCCGGCCAAGGCATTGCCGGTATCGTTGGCCGCTGCCGTCGGCCTGGGTCTTGTCGCGGTGTGGGTGGTGTGGCTGGACAACCGCGAAGCCTCGCAACTGGCGCGCCTGGAACTGCGCATCACCTACGCCCCGCAGGAATGCCCGGCCGACCGACCACTCAAGCTGACCCTGAACAACGGCAACGACGTCCCCCTCACCGAACTGCGCTGGCGCGTCGCCGCCTATGCGCCGGGCGATACGGTCAACCTGGCCGACAACGTCTATGCTGCCCCGCGCTATCGCGGCCCCGGCGAGTTGCAGGCCGGCGCCACTTGGGACGACTGCCTGCCGACCCCGCCCCTGCGCCCCGGCTACCGCGCGCAAACCCTGGAATTTCGCGCCGAGCACCTGCAAGGCAGCTTCTCGGACTGACAAAGGACTGATCCATGCCCAACGTACTCATCACCGGTTGCTCCAGCGGTATTGGCCGCGCCCTGGCCGAGGCCTTCAAATCCGCCGGTTTCAACGTGTGGGCCAGCGCCCGCCGCCCGGAAGACGTCACCGCCCTCGCCGCCGCGGGTTTCAATGCCGTCGAACTCGACGTCAATGACAGTGCCGCTTTACAGCGCCTGGCCGAACAACTGGGAGAGCTGGATGTACTGATCAACAACGCCGGCTACGGCGCCATGGGCCCGCTGCTCGATGGCGGCACCGAGGCGATGCAGCGCCAGTTCGAGACCAACGTATTTTCCATCGTCGGCGTGACCCAGGCGCTGTTCCCTGCCCTGCGCAAGCGCAAAGGGCTGGTGGTGAATATCGGCAGCGTTTCCGGCGTGCTGGTCACGCCGTTTGCCGGCGCCTACTGCGCGTCCAAGGCGGCGGTGCATGCGTTGAGTGATGCACTGCGCATGGAGCTGGCGCCGTTTGGCATCCGAGTGATGGAGGTCCAGCCCGGCGCCATCAATACGAGTTTTGCCAAAAACGCCGGCGCCCAGGCCGAGCTGTTAATCAACGAAAAATCGCCGTGGTGGCCGTTGCGCGAGGGCATTCGCGCACGCAGCCAGGCCTCTCAGGACAAGCCCACCCCGGCCGGCGTGTTTGCAGCGGATGTGCTCAAGGCCGTGCAACAACCACAGCCGCCGCGCCTGTTACGCTCGGGCAATGGCAGCCGGGCGTTGCCGTTGATGGCCGCGTTGTTGCCCAAGGGATTATTGGAAGCCGTGTTGAAAAAACGCTTTGGTTTGAATGGGAGTTTGTAAATGATCGACTACAGCGATTTTTTTGAAGAAGTGATCCAGACCCACGTCGAGATCGAGCAATGGTTTGCCGGGGTTGCGCCAGAAGGCACCCTGCAAAGCCTGCTTGCGCGCTTCTCGCCCGAGTTCAGCATGATCGCCCCCGCCACCGGCACACGCGTCAATGCAGCCGGGGTCAACGCGCTGTTCACGCGCCTGGGCGGCATGCGCCCGGGCTTGAAAATCACCTTGAGTGAAATGGCTGGGATTGACCGGCATGCGCGCGGCGCAACGGTGACTTATCGCGAACATCAGATCGATGCCAGCGGCACACAGACGGATCGCCGTGCGACCGTGGTGTTTGAGAAACAGGCCAGTGGTGCACTGCTGTGGCGTCATCTGCATGAGACTTTTGTGCCTCAGGCGCGCAGCCAATAATGGCCAACTAGCACCTGTCAGATCTGACAGTAGACGCGGTATCACACCAAGACCAGACTGAAAACGTCGCCCGGCTTGAACACACGAGGTATCCACGCGGCAGACTTTCCTCTCCAACCAAAGAAAGGATGCGTTGATGCGTACGTCCAAAAAAACCTCACAGACGCAACCCGGCACGCTGGATCCCGACTTCGGTATTGGAGGGGTGCAAGCCCTGGAAAAAATCCTCGAAGATCATGGTGATCTGAACGTTCGCTTTCGCTTCGGAGGACTTGCAACCGCGAAGGATGGCAAGCTCTTGTTCAGCGCCAGCGTGTATAGAAACCACGACGACCAGTACCTATTCGGCTTAGGCCGCCTGAACACCGACGGCAGCCTGGATAAATCGTTTGGAACGAACGGGCTGGTCACCGGTGATTTTTTACCCTCGCTACCGGCCGGTGGTTCAAGGCTGACCGTACAATCGGCCGGCAACATCCTGATGCTGGGCTGGACATGGCGCAGTGCATCCAACGGCTGGGCGAACTTGGTGATTGCACGTTTCAACAGCGAAGGTAAGCCCGACACGAATTTTGCCGAGCAAGGGCGGCGCATTCTGCCCACCAAGGACTACGAAGAACTCATAGGAGAATCAGCGACAGTACACGTCCAGAGTGACGGACGTATTTTAGTGAGCGCCAACTATGTAGCCCACGACAATCCGGACCAGACAGTGGGTGTACTGTTTCGCCTGCAGCCCAATGGTGCACTGGACGAAAGCTTCAACAAAACCGGCAGGCTGGAGTTCAAACTCGCCGGCTCCAATGTGGCCACGGCGGTCAACGCGTGTATCAGCCAGGGCAGTGATCACAAAATAGTGTTTGTTGGACATGCCCGGTTTATCCCCACCCTCAAGACCGCTCTGTTTGCCCGCCTCAACCCTGACGGCAGCCCGGACGCCGGCTTTGGCAGTCCCAAGACGCCGGGGTTTCATCCCATGGACAGTATCAAGGATCACACCACCTTCAACGCTCTGATCGAACGCGCGGAGGACAACAGCTTTGTTGGCGCCGGTCAAATTGGGCAGGGCGGCGCCGAAAGAACAAAAGGTCTCATGCAGGCCATTACCCCAAACGGCGCGGTGCACCAACTGTTCAATAACGGTAAACCCCTGATCAGCCATTTTGATGGCAGCCACGACAATGGCTGGCAATGCATCATGCAAACCAGCACAGGCAACCTGGTGACGGCGTCAACCGGCAACTGGATCTTCATCGCTCGATTCAAAACCCACGGCGTGCTGGATCTGGCCTTCAACAACCAGGGTTACAACGACATGCAGTCCGAACCCAGATCCCCCCCTGTGCTGCTGACCGAACGGGGTGACCAGCGAATCATTGCCGGTGCGAACGTCTTGGGTATCGATGAAAAGGGTGTAGGCCAGCTAAGGTGCTTATTCGGCTAGGGCACGCTATCGACAATCACCGTGCAGGTAATCCCCGCCGCCAACAACACCCCCTCCGGCACTTCATCAATGTGAATCCGCACCGGCACCCGCTGGGCCAGGCGCACCCAGTTGAAGGTCGGGTTCACATCGGCGATCAGCTCGCGACTCTCCGGGTTGTCGCGGTCGTAGATGCCGCGGGAGATGCTCTCTACGTGCCCCTTCAACGTCTCGCCGCTCATCAACTGCATGTCAGCTTTGTCGCCGACGTTCACATGGGGCAGCTTGGTTTCTTCGAAGAAGCCATAGACCCAGAACGAGTTCATATCCACCACGGCCATCTTGGCTTCGCCGATGCGCGCGTAGTCGCCGCGATGCACGTTGAGGTTGGTGACGTAGCCGTCCACCGCTGCCACGACCTGGGTGCGTTTCAAGTTGAGTTCGGCCGCCTCGAGTTGTGCCAGTGCGTGCTGGTAATCCGCCAGGGCCGAGTCAGCGATGTTGCTGGCGTCGTCGCGGTTTTCCCTGGAGATCACCAGGGCGTCGAGGTCGGCGCGGCGGTGGGCGTTGACCTTGCGCATTTCCCAGGTGGCCTTGCGCGAGGCGACCAGGGACTGCGCCTGCTTGACCGCGATGCGGTAGTGCTCGGGGTCGATCTGCATCAACAGGTCGCCCTTTTTCACCAACTGGTTATCGCGCACCGGCACGTCGACCACTTCGCCGGTGACGTCGGCGGCGACGTTGATGATGTCGGCACGCACGCGGCCGTCGCGGGTCCACGGCGTTTGCATGTAGTGCACCCACAACGTGCGGCCAATCCAGATCGCCAAAGCCAGTACCAGCAAGGTCGCGAGCAGGCTGAAAAACTTTTTCATCGGGGCATTCTCAACGGTAGACGGTCAGCGCCAGGGCGCCGAACAGGCAAACGAACAGGCTCAGGCGCAGCAGCGCCGGGTGCCAGAAAAACCGGTACAGGTCGAAGCCGGCCAGGAGGCGGTCCAGGGCCCAGGCCAACGCGGCCGCGATCAGGAACATCAGGGTCATGGTCGGCATATAGATGCCGTGGAATGCGATTTCACGAGGCATTCGGGGTTCCTTTGAGGGCCGCCAGCGGTGATTGCGGGTCCAGCAACGAGGTGCGGATAAAGTGCAGGTAGCTTTTCACCCGGCGCAGGGCCGAGGTATCGAAGTGCGGGGCGAAGGGTTCGTCGGTGGCCTGCACGCGGCTGATCGCGTGGTCGACGGCGATCAGGCCACGCTCCAGGTTGCTGGCGCTGGGTTGCAGGAACAGGCGCACCAACGAACGCCCCATGACCCGGATCGCCTGGCGCCACGGCTGGGATTCGGCATAGGCCGGGTGTACCGGCAGGATCGCCTGTTCCTTGCGCAACTCGATGATCGCGTGGCCGACTTCCAGCACCACGAACATCCAGCGCAGCAGGTCGCGTTGCACTTGCGGCTGGCCGACAGCGAGGCCGTAGGCCTGGTGCAGGAGGTCTCGGGTGCGGCTTTCGAAACTCGACGCCAACCCCTTGAGCTTGCCGCTGATGGCATACACCACCTGTTCGCGCAGGTCCTGCTCCAGGCGCCGCCACAGCCAGCGGCTGTTGGGCGGCAGGATGATCGCCCCCGCCGCCGCGCATACCAGCATGCCAATGATCATGGCGATGTAGTCGTTGATAAAGATGTAGGGGTTGTAGACCGTGAGGTTGTCCGGCACCGAACCGGTGCTGAAGAAAATCAGCAGGCCTACGCCCACACCGGCATATTGCGGGCGTGAGGCGAGGAACGCGCCGAGGATGATCACCGGGGCGAGCATCACGCACAGCAGCGGGAAGCCGTCGATCCACGGGAACACGAAGAACATTTCCACAAAGCCCACCAACGCGCCGATCAAGGTGCCGCAGGCCATCTGGAACGCCATGCGCTTGGGGTTGGGCGTGGCGGCGGACAGGCCGACGGTGGCAGCGGCGATCAAGGTCATGGTGGCACCGCTGGGCCAGGCCGTGGCCACCCAGTAACTGCCCAGCACAATCAGGATGAACGACGCGCGAATCCCCGAGGCGGCGCAGGCCAGCCAGTTGGTTTTCGGGCTGAAGGTTTCGTCCCATTGCTCCCGTGCATGGCTGTGATCGGCCAGGGAGGCATGGGTTTGCGCGTAGTTGTGCAGGTCATCGACGAAGCGGTAGAGCAGTTCATAAGCGGTGTGAAAATCCAGCTGTTCGGCCTCACTCGGGTTGCCCTCCTGGAAGGTCGCACGCAGGCTGCGGACTTTGGCAGGCAGGCTGTCCTTGTAGGCACTGAGCTGGTTGACCAGGCGCGCGGCATCGGGGCTGGTGAGGGCACGGCCGGAGAAGCCGTCGAGGACTTCGGCGAGGTCCTGCAGGCCCGGTTTGATCGCCGCCACCACATGATCCGCGGAATCCGTGCGCAGGCGTTCGAGCAACTGGTGCAAGGCATTGAAGCGCGTGGTGATGCTCATGAACTCGCTGTTGAGGCGACTGAGCCGACCGTTGCGCCGGCGCATATGCGGGTCTTCGAACACCGTGAGGCTGCGCAGCCCTTCCAGGCCCACGGCCTCGGCGATAAAGCGCACGTTGCTGGCCTCGAACCCTTCACGTTGGCTGCGCCCGCGCAGGCCGTCGGTGACGAACAGCGCGAACACGCCAAAGCGCTGATAGAGCGCGTTGCGCATCGCTGCACTGGAGGTCTGCGGCAGGATCGCCGCGCTGACCAGGGTGGAACACAGGATCCCCAGGGAGATTTCCAGCACCCGCCACACCGCCGCCATAAAGGCGCCGTCCGGATGGGCCAGGGCCGGCAGGCCGACCATCGCTGCCGTGTAACCGGCCAGCACGAAGCCGTAGGCGCGAAAGTTACGGTTGCGTGTCGCGCCAGCGGTGCAAATGCCGACCCAGATCGCCAGCGCCCCCAGGAACAACTCGGTGTTCTGCGCAAACAACGCGATCAACACCACCATCACCGCCGACCCCGCCAGGGTGCCGAGGAAGCGATAGAAGCTCTTGGCGAACACCTGGCCGCTCTGCGGTTGCATCACGATAAACACGGTGATCATCGCGGTGCGTGGTTGCGGCAGCTCCAGGCGCATGGCCAGCCACAGCGTGAGGAACGCGGCGATCAGCACCTTGAAGATGTACACCCAGGTCACGCCGTCGCTGCGTGCCCAGTCGAAAAAACCACGGCGCCACTGAAGGGAATGCAGCCAGCGCAGCGGTGCAGGCATCGGAGTCATTAAATCCTACTCAGTGACCAAACTATTCAGTGATCAAACATGGCAAGCGCCGCCGGGGTCTTGCTCGGGAGGGTCTTGGCGTCCTGCGGTAGGTCTTTGCCGGCGTCGAGACCGCCACCCAGTGCGGTCACCAGTTCGGCATGGGCGCCAAGCCGCGCGGCCTGGACCTGCTGCTCGACCTGTTGTTGGCGAAACAGCAGGGTCTGGGCATTGAGTACATTGAGGTAATCGGTCAGGCCGCGCTGGTAGGCGATCATCGCGATGTCGTAGGTCTTCTGCGCCGAGGCCACCGACTGCGCCGCAAATGCTGCTTGTTTGTCCATGGATTCACGGCGAATCAACTGGTCGCTGATGCCCTTGAGCGCATTGACCAGGGTCTGGTTGTAGCGCGCCACGGCGATGTCATAGCCGGCGCTGGCTTCCCCCAGCTCGGCACGCAGGCGGCCGCCGTCGAAGATCGGCAAACTGATCGCCGGGCCGACGCTGTAGTTGAATTTCTTGCCGGCGAGAAACGCCAGCATGCCGCCGCCGGTGGCCATGTAGCCGAGGCTGCCGACAAGGTCGACGTTGGGGTAGAAACCGGCGTGGGCGACATCGATGCCACGGGCTTGCGCCGCGACCTGCCAACGGCTGGCAACCACATCCGGGCGCTGGCCGAGCAATTGCGCGGGCAGGCTCGAGGGCAGTTTCAGTGGTGCGGCAAGGGACAGCGTCGGACGCTGCAACGTGGCCCCCTCCCCCGGGCCTTTACCGGCAAGCGCCGCCAGCTGGTTACGGCTCAGGGCGATTTCCTCGTCCAGGGCATCCAATTGGCGATGGGTTTCCGGCAGCGGCGTTTCGGCCTGGCTCACGTCGAAATGGGTGCCGATCCCGGCGTCCAGGCGTTTGTTGGCCAGGTCGAGGATCTGCTGTTGCTGGGCCAGGGTCGCCGCGACGATATCGCGGTTGGCGTAATGCAACGACAGCTGGATATAGGCGCGCACCACGTTGTTCTGCAGTTCAAGCTGGGCCTGGCGGGCTTCGGCCGCGCTCATGTGGGCCAGGTCGACGGCACGCTCGGTGGCGTTGCTTTCGCGGCCCCACAGGTCGAGGGCGTAGCTCAACCCCAGGGACGCATTGTTGTCCCAGGTGTTGGCGCCGCTCAATTCCCCCGGGCCGTAGAACTGATCCTTCGGCCAATTGTGGCGTTTGAGGGTGGTATCAGCGTTGATCTGCAGCGACTCGGCCGACTCGGCAACCCCGGCCATGGCCCGCGCTTCCCGCACCCGCGCGGCGGCCATCGCCATGCTCGGGCTGTTTTGGGTGGCGAGTTCGACCCAGCGGTTGAGCTGGGGGTCGCCGTAGGCCTGCCACCATTGTGCGATGGGCCAATGGGCATCCTGGGCGGCGCTGCGGATCGCTTCGTCGGTGGCCAGGGTAGTGGCATTGAGGGCCTGGCCTTGGGGGGCGATTCCTCCGGTTCCGATGCAGCCGCTGATTGCTAACGATAAAGCGCAAACACTGAGAGCCTTCAGCGCTCGGTTAATGAGAGTCTTCAGCTCTCTGCTGATGCGACGCGGCACGGCGAACGAATTCCTGAGGTGGTGTTGCGGGGGGAGGTGGCGCAATTCTAGGCGGCGGCATGGAGGACGATAAGCTGGCATTCCTGTGAATCTTTGTTACCGTTCAAGCGATAATCCGTTGGTAGGGATCACTGGACGGCGTAACTTTCTGTCACAATTTGGCATCTCCCCTGAGAACTCTCCATGGACACTTTGCAAAACATGCGCGCCTTCAGTTGCGTGGCCGAAGCGGGCAGCTTCACCGCCGCCGCCGCGCAACTGGACACCACCACCGCCAACGTCTCGCGCGCGGTCTCCAATCTTGAGGCCCACCTGCAAACCCGCTTGCTCAACCGCACCACCCGCCGCATTGCCCTCACCGAGGCAGGTAAACGCTACCTGCTGCGCTGCGAGCAGATCCTGGCCTACGTCGAAGAAGCCGAAGCCGAGGCCAGCGACGCCCACGCCCGCCCCGCCGGGCAGCTGAAAGTGCACACCATGACCGGTATCGGCCAGCACTTCGTCATCGACGCGATCGCCCGCTACCGCCGCACCCACCCGGACGTGACCTTCGACCTGACCCTGGCCAACCGCGTGCCGGACCTGTTGGACGAGGGCTACGACGTGTCCATCGTGCTGGCCAGCGAGCTGCCGGACTCGGGCTTCGTCTCCCAGCGCCTGGGCATCACCTACAGCATCGCCTGCGCCTCGCCGGACTACGTCAAGGCCAAGGGCTGCGCGCAACGGCCCCAGGATTTGCTCAACCACGCCTGCCTGCGCCTGGTCAGCCCGGTGATCCAGTTGGACAAGTGGACCTTCAACGGCCCTGAAGGCCAGGAAAGCGTGGCAATCAATACGTCGCCGTTCCTGGTCAACTCCGCCGACGCGATGAAAACCGCGATCACCAGCGGCATGGGCGTCGGCCTGCTGCCGGTGTATGCGGCCATCGAAGGCCTGCGCAACGGCACATTGGTGCGGGTCATGCCCACCTATCGCTCCCAGGAGCTGAACCTGTACGCCATCTACCCGTCTCGCCAGTACCTGGATGCGAAGATCAAGACCTGGGTGGAATACCTGCGCGGTTCGTTGCCGGAGATCCTGGCGGCGCACCAGGCCGAGCTGGTGGCGTATGAGTTGAGCGGCAGCCTCAGCGGTGCACGGCTGGCGAACTGATTTCTACCAGGCGATACACGCCTTTAAATGTGGGAGGGGCGGTGTCCTGACAATTGCCGGCAGGAATGTTAGCGTGCTTGGCATTCTTCCGTAGTCGATGAGCCCGCCTGCAATGAAAAAGACCGTCCTCGCCTTCAGCCGTGTCACCCCGCAAATGATCGAACGCCTGCAACAGGATTTCGACGTGATCGCGCCCAACCCCAAGCTGGGCGACATCAACGCTCAATTCAATGAAGCCCTGCCCCACGCCCACGGTTTGATCGGCGTGGGTCGCAAGCTGGGCCGCGCGCAGCTCGAAGGCGCGGGCAAGCTGGAGGTGGTGTCCAGCGTGTCGGTGGGCTACGACAACTACGATGTGCCGTACTTCAACGAGCGCGGGATCATGCTCACCAACACCCCCGACGTACTGACCGAAAGCACTGCCGACCTGGCCTTCGCCCTGCTGATGAGCAGCGCGCGCCGGGTGGCCGAGCTGGACGCCTGGACCAAGGCCGGCCAATGGAAAGCCAGCGTCGGCGCGCCGCTGTTTGGCTGTGACGTGCATGGCAAGACCCTCGGTATCGTTGGCATGGGCAATATCGGCGCGGCCGTGGCCCGGCGTGGGCGCCTGGGCTTCAATATGCCGATCCTGTACAGCGGCAACAGCCGCAAGACCAAGCTGGAACAGGAACTGGGCGCGCAATTGCGCAGCCTCGACCAGTTGCTGGCCGAGGCGGATTTCGTCTGCCTGGTGGTGCCGTTGAGCGACAAGACCCGCCACCTGATCAGCACCCGCGAGTTGGGTCTGATGAAGTCCAGCGCGATTCTGATCAATATCTCCCGTGGTCCGGTGGTCGACGAACCGGCGCTGATCCAGGCCCTGCAAAACCAGACCATTCGCGGCGCCGGGCTGGATGTGTATGAGCAGGAGCCGTTGGCCGAATCGCCATTGTTCCAGTTGAGCAATGCGGTGACCCTGCCGCACATCGGCTCGGCGACTCATGAAACCCGCGAAGCCATGGCCAACCGTGCGTTGGACAACCTGCGCAGCGCCCTGCTGGGCCAGCGTCCGCAGGACCTGGTGAACCCGCAGGTGTGGAAGGGCTGACACGGGCCCGGCCCGACACAAAATCGGGTTAAAGCCTGGCTCTCCCGAGTCGATAACCCTCAATAGAAGTTCGTCATCCCTGATCCACAGAAGGTTTTTATGTCCACCACCAAAGCCCGCGCAGACTCACTCTCGCTTCTGCTCTTTACCTTGCGCAGCGGCAAGCTGATGGCCATCAACCTGCTGAAAGTCAGCGAGATCATCCCTTGCCCGCCGCTGACCAAGCTGCCGGAGTCTCATCCCCACGTCAAAGGCATCGCCACCCTGCGTGGCAATTCGTTGGCGGTGATCGACCTGAGTCGCGCCCTGGGGGAAATGCCCCTGGAAGACCCGAACGGAGGCTGCCTGATCGTCACCGACGTGAGCCGTTCCAAGCAGGGCCTGCATGTGCAGGCCGTCAGTAAGATCGTGCACTGCCTGACCACCGATATTCGCCCACCGCCCTACGGTTCCGGCGGCAACCGCGCGTTTATCACCGGGGTAACCCAAGTGGAAGGCGGCCTGGTGCAGGTGCTGGACATCGAAAAAGTCATCCACGGCATCGCCCCGGCGCCGATTGAAGCGGCGCCTACCGACCTGACCATGGAAGAGGCGGAAGTGCTCGGCAATGCGCGGATCCTGGTGGTGGATGACAGCCAGGTCGCCCTGCAGCAATCGGTGCACACCCTGCGCAACCTCGGCCTGACCTGCCACACCGCGCGCAGCGCCAAGGAAGCCATCGATGTGCTGCTGGAGCTGCAAGGCACCGCCGCGCAGATCAATGTGGTGGTGTCGGACATCGAGATGTCCGAAATGGACGGTTATGCCCTGACCCGCACCCTGCGTGAAACCCCGGACTTCCAGGATCTCTACGTGCTGCTGCATACCTCCCTGGACAGCGCGATGAACAGCGAAAAGGCGCGCCTGGCCGGTGCCAACGCGGTGCTGACCAAGTTCTCCTCGCCCGAACTGACCAAATGCCTGGTGGTCGCCGCCCAGACCGTGGCGCAACAGGGGCTGTAACCGGTGGCGGAGCATTTCCAACTGCTGCGCCGCGACCTCACCGGCAGCCTGCCTGCACCTCAATGGCCGGCCCATACGCAGTTGGATCACTACCGCGACGAGCTGGCCCCGGCGATCCATGCGGTGCTGCGCATGACCCAGGAGCAAGGGGGAGGCCGCGTTCCTCATCTGCACGCCTGGCAGCATCTGTTTGTCAGCGACGCCGAATTCGATCCCACGCTGTGCCTGGTGGCCAGCAATGGCGATGGCATTCTCGGCGTGGCGCAGTGCTGGACCAGCGCGTTTATCAAGAACCTGTCCGTGCATCCTTGCGCTCAAGGCCAAGGCTTGGGCCGCGCATTGCTGCTGCACTGCTTCCAGGTGTTCAAGCAGCGTGGCGAACCCTATGTCGACCTCAAGGTGCTGGAGAGCAACCGGCGCGCCCGACAACTGTACGAAAGCGCGGGCATGGTCTTTGTGTTGCGGGATGTGGTCGCCGAGGACTGACAGGCGCTGGCGCATAACTTGCTTCCAGAGCAGCACAACGGTGGATAGAGGTAAAAACCCGTCACTGTTCCTGTGTGCTCTCTGACCTAGCCTGGTGACAGATCCGCCATGAACACCCATTTTTCCTGCGTCGGTTGCGGCAAATGCTGCAGCGATCACCACGTCCCCCTGACCCTCCAGGAAGCCCGCCAATGGGCGGCTGACGGCGGTAACGTCATCGTTCTGGTGGAGGGTTTCCTGAGCAATGGCCTGGGCCTGCCTCAGCAGCAGCGCGAACATGCCGAGCGCCGTTCGGTGGTGGTGCCCAGCGGCAACACCGAGGCGTTTGTGGCAATCACCTTTGCCGCCTACAACGCCGGGCGCTGCCGGAATCTTGACGCAGACAACCTATGCCGCATCTACGAGCGCCGCCCGTTGGTGTGCCGCATCTACCCGATGGAGATCAACCCCCATATCCCGCTCAACCCCGCCGCCAAGGATTGCCCGCCGGAATCCTGGGAACAGGGCCCGGCGTTGATCGTCGGGGGTGAATTGATGGACCAGGAACTGGTGGAGCTGATCCAACGCTCGCGCCAGGCCGACCGAGACGACGTGCAGACCAAGGAGGCGGTGTGCGCCTTGCTCGGCATTCGCACCACGGCCCTCAAGGGCGATGGGTTTACCGCGTATCTGCCGGACATGGGCGCGTTTGCCCAGGCGATTGAGTTGGCGGTGGACCAGCCGTCCGTGGCCAGTGAGTGGGTGTTTCATGTCTCGGGGATGGACATCGCCGAGCAGATGCTGGATGCCGGGGCGCAGATTGCCACCGAGGTGCCGGCCAACTATGCGTTTATCTCGCTGCGGGCGGCGTAGACCTTAAAGGCCGCCTCGTGCGGCGGTCGATCAGTGCTCGGCAGGAACGGCGTCAAGGCGGTAGGGCTGGATGATCCGCTGGTACTCGCCGCTCTGCTTCAGTTGTTCAAGGGCGCAGTTGAGTTCGTTGCGCAATGCGGTGTCAGGTTTGCGCACTGCGATGGCCACACCATCGCCCAAAAGCTCGGACGAAATGGCAGGGCCGACGAAGTCGAAATCGTGGCCGTCTTCGGTGTCGAGCAAGGCTTCACGAATTTCTACCGTGCCTTGCAGGGTCGCATCAATCTCGCCGGCTTTAAGGCTGCTGACTAATTCATTGTTGAGCCAGAAGCTCTTGACGATGACGCCATTTGGCGCCCACATCGAGCGGGCAAAAGCCTCACGGTTACTTCCCAGCAACACGCCGACACGCTTGCCCTTGAGCGACTTTACCCGCGGCTGCAAGTTGGACATGCGACGGGCCACCAGGCGCGTGGTGAAGGGGTAGAGGTTATCGGTGAAGCCCACCCAGCGTTGCCGTTGCGACGTCGGCGCCATCCCCATGATCGCGTCGAATTTCCTGGCTTCAAGGGAGATGAAATCTTCGGCAAGCACCTGGTCGACCCAGATGCAGCGTGCATTCAACTGCACGCACAGGGCGTTGCCCAACTCGATATTCAAGCCGACCAACTGCCCTTGCGGGTCGCGGCTCTGGAACGGGGGGAACTGTGCAGCAACGGCGAAACGGATTTCACGCAGCGGTGGATCATCGGCCGCAGAGACATCCGCCGCAAGCAACAGGGCAAACACTACACAGATGTGTATCAGAGCCAAGGGAGACGTCCTTTTCCGGAAAGACCAGCATCGCCCTGCTTCCCCCTGAAATCACAGGGGCAGAGCAAAGGCTGTGCAAGCTTTCAAGAAACGGTCGTAGGCCTACAATCAGAAATTTCAGCAGAGGCTGTAGGCAATAATCGACACGATGTGCGACTTGTTAATCTCAGCGTTTACCCATCGAACGACGAGTACCCGGCGGTGCCATGCCTGGCGACTTGGTATGGCCGTTCTTGGCGCCGTTTTTGTACCACGGTTGGGCCGCATTCCTGGCCCCAGCCAACTCACCCGGCTTGAACGGAAACTTGAACGCCGGGATCTCGGCTTTTTCAACGCCTTCGGCGCTGGCCGGATCGACGATGTCGGTCGCTTCAACAGGGGGTTGTGTCGGGGAAGTCATGAAAGCTCCGGGGCGTGCAAAAAATGATGCGGGGCCGGCTTGCGGGCCACACTGGCGCGCAGTATACCTGCGAGCTTCGGATCTTTAACCACCACCGGTACGAATGGTCGGAGTTTGCTGACAGCGCTGTCAGTTAGCCGTCACCGTGCTGACCGGGTTGAAGGGCTATAACGACCGCTCACTCTCCCCATCCTTTGCCCCGGCGCCTCACCCATGCACATTCAACGAAAAACTGCCCTGATCGTGGGTGTCCTCGTGGTCGTGGCGGTTGCAGCCTGGGCGCTGACCCGGCCAGCCAAGGCCAGACTGACGGCACCCACCGCGATCCCGGTGCGGGTGGTGAGCGTAGCGCAGCAGGACATTCCACGCTTTGTCAGCGGCATCGGCACGGTGCTGTCCCTGCACAGTGTGGTCATTCGCCCGCAGGTCGACGGCATTCTCACCCAATTGCCGGTCAAGGAAGGCCAGTGGGTCAAGGCCGGCGACTTGCTGGCCAGAATCGATGATCGCTCGATCCGCGCCAGCCTCGACCAGGCCAGGGCGCAACTGGGCGAGAGCCAGGCGCAGTTGCAGGTGGCGCTGGTCAACCTCAAGCGCTACAAGGAATTGAGCGTCGACGACGGCGTGTCCAAGCAGACCTACGACCAGCAACAAGCCCTGGTCAACCAACTCAAGGCCACCGTCCAAGGTAACCAGGCCAACATCGATGCAGCCCAGGTCCAGCTGTCCTACACCCAGATTCGCTCACCGGTCAGTGGCCGCGTCGGTATTCGCAATGTGGATGAAGGCAACTTCCTGCGCACCAGCGATACCCAGGGCCTGTTCTCCGTGACCCAGATCGACCCGATTGCCGTTGAGTTCTCTTTGCCGCAACAGATGCTGCCGACCCTGCAAGGCCTGATCGCCGCGCCTGCCAAGGCCAGCGTCGACGCCTACCTGGGTGCCGACACCGACGGCCAGACCGGTGACCTGCTCGGCGAAGGCCACTTGAGCCTGATCGATAACCAGATCAGCTCCACTACCGGCACCCTGCGCGCCAAGGCCGAGTTCAACAACGCCTCGCAACGCCTGTGGCCGGGGCAACTGGTGACCATCAAGATCCAGACCGCCCTCGACAAAAATGCCTTGGTGGTGCCGCCGACCGTGGTGCAACGCGGCCTGGATTCGCACTTCGTGTACCGGGTCAACGGTGACAAGGTCGATGTGGTGCCGGTGCAAGTCACCTATCAGAACAGCGACGTCAACATTATCAAGGGCGTGCAGGCCGGTGATGTACTGGTCAGTGATGGCCAGTCGCGGCTCAAGGCCGGTGCCCAGGTGGAGGTGCTCAAGGAGCCACCGCAGGTGATCCAGACCGTCGACGCCAAGGTGCAGCCATGAACGGCAGCCGGTCGCCCTCGGCCTGGTGCGTCGACCACCCGGTCGCCACCCTGCTGCTGACGTTTGCCCTGGTGCTGCTCGGGATCATTGCCTTCCCGCGCCTGGCCATCGCGCCACTGCCGGAGGCGGAATTTCCGACGATCCAGGTCACGGCACAACTGCCTGGCGCCAGCCCGGACACCATGGCGTCCTCGGTGGCGACGCCGCTGGAAGTGCAGTTCAGTGCCATTCCCGGCATGACCCAGATGACCTCCAGCAGTGCCTTGGGCTCAAGCCTGTTGACCCTGCAATTCACCCTCGACAAGAGCATCGACACCGCCGCGCAGGAAGTGCAGGCAGCGATCAACACCGCATCCGGCAAGCTGCCCAGCGACATGCCGAGCCTGCCCACCTGGAAGAAGGTCAACCCGGCGGACAGCCCGGTGCTGATCCTCAGTGTCAGCTCCGACAGCATGCCCAGCACCGAGTTGAGCGACTATGTGGAAACCCTGCTGGCGCGGCAGATCAGCCAGATCGACGGGGTCGGCCAGATCAACATTACCGGCCAGCAGCGCCCGGCGATCCGCGTGCAGGCTTCCCCCGACAAACTCGCGGCCATCGGCCTGACCCTGGCCGATATCCGCCTGGCCATCCAGCAATCGAGCCTCAACCTGGCCAAGGGTGCGATCTACGGCGAGAACAGCGTGTCGACCCTGTCGACCAACGACCAACTGTTTCACCCGGAGGACTACGCCCAACTGATCGTGTCCTACAAGGATGGCGCCCCCGTTCAACTGCGCGATATCGCCAAAGTCATCAACGGTTCGGAAAACGCCTACGTGCAGGCCTGGTCCGGCGACACGCCGGGCGTCAACCTGGTGATCTCGCGCCAGCCCGGCGCCAACATTGTCGAGACCGTAGACCGCATCCAGGCCGAACTGCCGCGCCTGCAAGGCATGCTGCCGGCCTCGGTGCAGGTCAGCGTATTGTCTGACCGCACCAAGACCATCCGCGCGTCCCTGCATGAAGTGGAAGTCACCCTGCTGATCGCCATCCTGCTGGTGGTGGCGGTGATGGCGCTGTTCCTGCGCCAGTTGTCGGCGACGCTGATTGTGTCCAGCGTGCTCGGCGTGTCGCTGGTCGCCAGTTTTGCCCTGATGTACCTGATGGGCTTCAGCCTGAACAACCTGACCCTGGTGGCGATCGTGATCGCCGTGGGCTTTGTGGTCGACGATGCCATCGTGGTGGTGGAAAACATTCACCGCCACCTCGAAGCCGGGCTCGACAAGCGCGAAGCGGCGATCAAGGGCGCCGGCGAGATTGGCTTTACCGTGGTGTCCATCAGCTTCTCGCTGGTGGCGGCGTTTATTCCGCTGCTGTTCATGGGCGGTGTGGTCGGACGGCTGTTCAAGGAATTCGCGCTGACGGCCACTTCGACCATCCTGATTTCGGTGGTGGTCTCCTTGACCCTGGCACCGACATTGGCCGCGCTGTTCATGCGCGCCCCGACCCATCCGGCCCACGACAAACCCGGCTTCAGCGAACGCCTGCTGGCCGGCTATGCGCGCAACCTGCGCCGCGCGCTGGCCCATCAGCGCAGCATGGCCGCGCTATTCGTAGTGACCCTGGCCCTGGCCGTGGCCGGCTACGTGTTTATCCCCAAGGGCTTCTTTCCGGTACAGGACACCGGTTTTGTGCTCGGCACCAGCGAAGCGGCGGCCGATGTGTCATACCCGGACATGGTCGCCAAGCACAAGGCCCTGGCTGAGATCGTCAAGGATGACCCGGCGGTGCAGGCGTTTTCCCACTCGGTGGGCGTGACCGGCAGCAACCAGACCATCGCCAACGGGCGCTTCTGGATCGCCTTGAAAGACCGCGGTGATCGCGACGTGTCCGCCAGCCAGTTCATCGACCGCATCCGGCCCAAGCTGGCGAAAGTGCCGGGCATCGTGCTGTACCTGCGCGCGGGGCAGGACATCAACCTCAGCTCCGGCCCCAGCCGCGCCCAGTACCAGTACGTACTCAAGAGCAACGACGGCCCGACACTCAACACCTGGACCCAGCGCCTGACCGAAAAACTGCGCGCCAACCCGGCGTTTCGCGACCTGTCCAACGATCTGCAACTGGGCGGCAGCATCACCCATATCAGCATCGACCGCCAGGCCGCCGCGCGCTTTGGGCTGACCGCCACCGATGTCGACCAGGCGCTCTACGACGCCTTCGGCCAGCGCCAGATCAACGAGTTCCAGACCGAGATCAACCAATACCAGGTGGTGCTGGAGCTGGACAGTCAACAGCGCGGCAAGGCCGAAAGCCTGAACTACTTCTACCTGCGCTCGCCACTGACCAATGAGATGGTGCCGTTGTCGGCAGTGGCCAAGGTCGACGCGCCGACCGTGGGGCCCTTGTCCATCAGCCATGACGGCATGTTCCCCGCCGCCAACCTGTCGTTCAACCTGGCACCCGGTGTGGCGCTGGGTGACGCGGTGATCATGCTCAACCAGGCCAAGAATGAAATCGGCATGCCAACCACCATCATCGGCAACTTCCAGGGCGCGGCCCAGGCGTTCCAGAGTTCGCTGGCCAGCCAGCCCTGGCTGATCCTCGCGGCGCTGGTGGCTGTCTACATCATTCTGGGTGTGTTGTATGAGAGCTTCGTGCACCCGCTGACGATTATCTCCACCTTGCCCTCGGCGGGGCTGGGCGCGCTGATCATGCTGTCGCTGATGGGCCAGGACTTTTCGATCATGGCGCTGATCGGCCTGGTGCTGCTGATCGGCATCGTGAAGAAGAACGGCATCCTGATGATCGACTTCGCCCTGGACGCCCAGCGGGTACGCGGGCTGCCGCCGGAAGAGGCAATCTATGAAGCCTGCATCACGCGGTTCCGGCCGATCATCATGACCACCCTCGCCGCCCTGCTGGGCGCGGTACCGTTGATGCTCGGCGCTGGCCCTGGCGCGGAAATGCGCCAGCCCCTGGGCATCGCGGTGGTCGGCGGCTTGCTGGTGAGCCAGGCGCTGACGCTGTTCACCACACCGGTCATATACTTGTACCTTGAGAAATTTTTCCACCGGCCCAAACCAGCGGCTGAGCTGGCAACCACACATTGAGGCCAAGGCACCGCCCTGGAGCAAAAGGCTCATGCGCGTACTGATTGTTGAAGATGAAGAAAAAACCGCCGATTACCTGCACCGAGGCCTGACGGAGCAAGGCTACGCCGTCGATGTGGCGCGCGAGGGCGTCGAGGGCCTGCACCTGGCGCTGGAGAACGATTACGCGGTGATCGTGCTCGACGTGATGCTGCCCGGCCTCGATGGCTTTGGCGTGCTGAGGGCGTTGCGTGCGCGCAAACAGACACCGGTGATCATGCTGACCGCCCGCGAGCGCGTGGAAGACCGTATCCGCGGCCTGCGCGAAGGCGCCGACGATTATCTTGGCAAACCGTTTTCCTTCCTCGAACTGGTGGCGCGCCTGCAAGCCCTGACCCGCCGCAGCGGCGGCCACGAGCCGGTGCAAGTGACCGTTGCCGACCTGTGGATCGACCTGATCAGCCGCAAGGCCAGCCGCAATGGCGTGCGCCTGGACCTGACCGCCAAGGAGTTCTCGCTGCTCAGCGTATTGGCGCGGCGCCAGGGCGAGATCCTCTCCAAGACCTCGATTGCAGAAATGGTCTGGGACATCAATTTCGACAGTGACGCCAACGTCGTGGAAGTGGCGATCAAGCGCCTGCGCGCCAAGCTTGACGGGCCGTTCGAACACAAGCTGCTGCACACCATTCGCGGCATGGGTTATGTGCTGGAGAATCGCAGTGTCGGCTAATTCCATTGCGCTGCGCCTCAGCAGCATGTTCACCCTGGTGGCGGCGCTGATATTCCTGTTGATCGGCGGCGCGCTGTATCAGCAGGTGGATCGCAGCCTGGGCTTGCTGCCAGGGGCGGAGCTGGATGCGCGCTACAGCGTGTTGGAATCCTCTGTGAACCGCTTCGGCACGCCGGACCATTGGGTGAAGATTCAAGCCAAGCTCAAATTATTGGGTGAGGAAGACAAGCGTATCCGCTTCTGGGTCGTCAGCAGCGATCCGAACTACGAGTACGGCAACCCCGATGCGCGGATCCGCACCTTCGCCGAAGGCCCGACGGGCAAGCGCGACCTGCACCTGCCGGGGCGCGAATACCCGTTCAAAGTGCTGGTGAGCCAGTTCCCGGCCAAGGACCAACGCCCGCCGCTGCGTTTCATGATCGCCATCGACACTGAGAACTTCCGCGCGACCCAGCACCATCTGCTGGTGGCACTGGTCAGCCTGGCGCTGGTCGGCGTGGCGCTGGCGGCGCTGCTGGGGTTCTGGGTGTCGCGCATTGGCCTCAAGCCGCTGGGCAAACTCTCGGATGAAGCACAGAAGCTGGCGCCGCCGAAGCTCTCCGGGCGCCTGCAACTGTCACCGCTGCCGCCGGAGCTGAGCCAGTTCGTCAACTCGTTCAACTCCACCCTGGACCGCGTGGAGCAGGCCTACTCGCGCCTGGAGTCGTTCAACGCCGACGTCGCCCACGAACTGCGCTCGCCACTCACCAACCTGATCGGCCAGACCCAGGTCGCCCTGACGCGCGGGCGTTCGGCCGAGCATTATTTCGAGGTGCTGCAATCCAACCTCGAGGAATTGGAACGCCTGCG
Source organism: Pseudomonas sp. 8 R 14 (assembly GCF_900005955.1). NCBI lineage: Bacteria > Pseudomonadati > Pseudomonadota > Gammaproteobacteria > Pseudomonadales > Pseudomonadaceae > Pseudomonas > Pseudomonas sp. 8 R 14. Next base: position 108,240 of record NZ_CVTH01000027.1, read on the forward strand.
CTCGATCATCAACGACATGTTGTTCCTCGCCAGCGCCGACCAGGGCAGCAAGGCCACCAAGCTGAGCGAAAGCTCCCTGGCCGATGAAGTGGCGACCACTCTCGACTACCTGGACTTCATCCTTGAAGACGCCCAGGTTCAGGTACGCGTGCATGGCGACGCCCGGGTGCAGATCGAAAAAGCCCACCTGCGCCGCGCCCTGATCAACCTGCTGAGCAATGCGGTGCAGCACACCGCGCCCGGGCAGGTGATCGACGTGAACATCGACGTGCTGGAGCATCAGGTAGCAATCGGCGTGACCAACCCTGGTGACGTGATTGCCAGCGAACACCTGCCCCGGCTGTTCGAACGTTTCTATCGGGTGGATGCGTCGCGCAGCAACAGCGGGGCGAATCACGGTTTGGGGCTGGCCATCGTCAAGGCGATTGCCTTGATGCACGGCGGTGATGTGTTCGTGCGCAGCGATGTCAGCGGCAATACCTTTGGCATCACTCTGCCGGTCTAGACATCTCCCCCATGGCCCCAGCATCACTGTTGCTGTTTTGGCAACAGTCATTATCTTGTTACACTCTGTATCGCAGCGCTCGCCTGCGTTAATTTGACGCATCGATGATGCGCGACGGCAAAGGCAGCTGACCCGCTTACCCGAATTTCCCTCGACTTATTTCCAGGGCTCTACACTGGGAATCTGTCTTAAAGCCGCTGACTTCAGCGGCTTTTTTTTGCGCTAAAAAAAGGCCAGGCACACCCCCACGACACTGGCCGTTTTCGATTGACCAAAGGAGCTCCACCGGTGAAGAACTCGCTGACGTTCACCCCGTTATTCCTCGCGATTGCAGCAACGATCGTTCCCCTTGCCCACGCGGCAGACACTACCGCCGCCGACGGATTCGTCGAAGGCTCGCACCTCAACATCAACACCCGCAACTACTACATGAACCGCGACCGTCGCGACATCCACATCGATGACAGCAAGGAATGGGGCCAGGGTTTTATAGGCACCTTCGAATCCGGCTACACACAGGGCACCGTCGGCTTCGGCCTGGACGCCCACGCCATGCTCGGCCTCAAGCTCGACGGCGGTGGCGGCACCGACGGTTCCAGCATCCTTCCCTACGGCAGCACTGACGGCAGCGGCAAAGCGCCCGGTTCGTTTTCCACCGCAGGGGGCACCTTGAAGATGCGCGCCTTCGATACCGAGTTGAAGGCCGGCGACCTGTTCCTCAACAACCCGGTGATCGCCGGCGGCATGACGCGCATGCTGCCGCAGACTTTCCGTGGCGTGAGCCTGAGCAACCACAGTTTCGACGGCTGGATGCTCGAAGGCGGCCAGGCCAGCTTCACCAAGCTCTACAACCAGAGCGGCCACCGACGCATCGGCACCAGCTATGGCGCATTGCCGAGCAACGCTGACAGCCAGCACATGAATTGGGCGGGCGTGTCGTTCAGCGGCATCCCGGGAGTGACCAGCAACCTGTACGCTTCCGAACTCAAGGACGTGTGGCACCAGTACTACTACGACCTGGACTACACCTACGCGCTGAACGACCTGGTCAGCCTCAACCCGGGCCTGCACTACTACCACAGCCAGGACACCGGCCAGTCGCTGCTCGGGGATATCGACAACAACACCTACAGCCTGCACTTCACCGTCGGCGTGGGTCACCACAGCGTCACCGCCGCCTACCAGCGGGTCAACGGCAACACGCCGTTCGACTACATCAGCCAGGGCGACAGCGTGTACCTGGACAACTCCCAGCAATACTCGGACTTCAACGGTCCCAATGAGCGCTCATGGAAGCTCAAGTACGCCTACGACTTCGCGGGCCTCGGCATGCCTGGCCTTACCTCGGCGGTGTCCTACATCAGCGGTAAGACCGATCTGACCAAAGTCGACCCGCAAAGCCGTGGCTACAGTGCCTGGTACAGCGCTGACGGCAAGGACGCCAAGCACTGGGAACGGGATATCGATTTGAAGTATGTGGTGCAGGGTGGCAAGGCCAAGGATTTGGCCGTGCGCCTGCAATGGGCGACCAATCGCGGCAGTCATGGCTACTCGGCGGTAGACCGGGATGTGGATGAATACCGGGTGATCGTCGACTACCCGATCAACGTGTTCTAACGCGTAGATCTTTCTTTTTAACCGAGTATTTAATTTTCATCGGGTAGAACTAAACTGCCAGCATCCACATCGCTGAAGTCTGCCCGATGAGCCAACGCCATGTCCGTACCCTGCCCGCACGCCCAGAACTGTTAATGGTTTTGGGCAGCGGTATCACTGTTGTCTTGATCGTGGTCATCGTCGCAGCGTTGCTGATCCGCGAACACGCCAGCACCCTGCAGGCCGCGACGCGCTCAACCACCAATATTGCGCAGTTGATCAATGCCGACGTGCTGCGCAACGTCGAACTCTACGACCTGGCACTCAAAGGGTTGATTGCCGCCAAACAACGCGAAGACCTGGCCCAGGTTGCGGCGAATATCCAGCACCTGGTGCAGTTTGACTTGTCCACTGCCGCACCTTTCAAGGGTGAAGTGCTGTTATTGGACGCCAATGGTGCGGTGATCGCCGATTCTTCCACCCTGCAGCCCACCCCGCGCAATTTTGCCAATCGCGATTACTTCCAGGTGCATACCAAGGACGCCCAGGCCGGCTTGTATATCAGCCGGCCGTTCAAGATTCATTGCGACTGCGATCAGGTCTGGCGCATGGCGTTCAGTCGGCGCGTATCAGGCCCCAATGGTGAATTTGCCGGCGTTGCCGTCGCAACCATGCGCCTGGCGTACTTCGATCAGCTTTTCAGTACGCTCACCATCGGCAACGGCAGCAGCGTCAACCTGCTGAGCAACCGAGGCATTTTGCTCGCCCAGCAACCGCTGCTGGAGCGCGACATGATCGACAAGGACCTGAGCGAACGTCCTAACTTCAAGCGCATGCTGCGCGAAGGCAGTGGCAGCTTCCAGGCCATCTCTGCCATCAGCGGCAAGGAGCGCCTGTACACCTTCACCAATGTCGGAGACCTGCCGCTGATCGTGGTAGTAGCCCTGTCCAGTGAAGATGTATTCGCCCCCTGGAAGCGCGCCGCACTGCTGACCAGTGGCGCCACGGGCATCCTGTGTATCGGCTTGTTATGGCTGACCTGGATGCTGCGCCGGGAACTGCGCCGCCGTTATCGCGCAGAGCGCGTACTGTCAGAACTGGCAGCCACCGACGCCCTGACCGGCCTGGCCAACCGCCGCATCCTCGACGAACGCCTGCGCCTTGAATGGGACCGCGCGCAACGTTCGCTCGAACCACTGACCGTGCTGATGATCGACGTGGACCACTTCAAGGCCTTCAACGACCGCCACGGCCATCATGGTGGCGATGCAGCACTGCGTACGGTGGCCCAGGTGATCAACAGCAATATCCGCCGTCCTGCCGACCTCGCGGCGCGTTACGGCGGCGAGGAGTTCGCGGTTGTACTGCCCAATACGGACGCCAAGGGCGCGTGGGTCATCGCCGAGCATATCCGCAGCAGCATCGAACATTTACCACGGGTAGCGGGGGATGAGCAGCCGATCACGGCGAGCATCGGCATGAGCACCCGGGACAAGCGCAGCCGGATGTCCCTGGAGGCTTTGCTGCTCAGTGCGGACAGGGCGTTGTATGAGGCCAAGCACACGGGGCGCAATCGGATTGTGGATGCCAGTGAGGGGTGATGATCGCCCCCACGCTGCGCATGGGAACGAGGGAGGCGCGTCACAGACACATAAAAAAAGGCCACCCGAAGGCAGCCTTTAAAAACTAAAGAAAGAGAGTTGTTACTTACACCGCCGCAACGGGACGCATGTAAGAGATCGGTGCGGTGCTGGCATCTTCGAAGGTCACGACTTCCCAAGCGTCTGTCTGCTCAATCAACTTGCGCAGCAGCTGGTTGTTAAGGGCGTGGCCCGACTTGAAGCCTTTGAACTCGCCTATCAGGCTATTGCCCAGCAGGTAGAGGTCACCGATTGCATCGAGGATCTTGTGCTTCACGAATTCGTCTTCATAGCGAAGGCCGTCTTCGTTCAGTACACCATCCGCGTCGACCACAATGGCATTTTCAACGCTGCCGCCGAGTGCGAGGTTGTGCTTGCGCAGGTACTCGATGTCACTCATGAAACCAAAGGTACGGGCGCGGCTGACTTCTTTTACGAACGAAGTGCTGGAAAAATCCACGCTTGCACTCTGGGTGCGGTCACGGAATACCGGGTGATCGAAATCGATCTCAAAGCTCACTTTAAAGCCTTCGAACGGGACGAAGGTGGCGCGCTTGTCGCCGTCTTCTACTGTCACTTCCCGCAGAATGCGTATGAACTTCTTGGCTGCGTCCTGTTCTTCCAGGCCGGCAGATTGAATCAAGAATACGAAGGGTCCAGCGCTGCCATCCATGATCGGGACTTCGGACGCGGAGAGCTCGACGTAGGCGTTATCGATGCCCAAACCGGCCATGGCCGAGAGCAAGTGCTCCACCGTGTCCACTTTGACGTCACCGTTGACCAACGTGGTCGACATCGTGGTTTCGCCAACATTTTCCGCGCGAGCAGGAATCTGCACCACAGGGTCCAGGTCGGCACGCACAAACACGATGCCGGTGTCGACAGGTGCAGGCTTGAGGGTCAGGTATACCTTCTCCCCGGAGTGCAGACCTACACCTGTGGCACGAATAATATTCTTCAGGGTGCGTTGTTTAATCATGGCTTGGACCGCTTCAGCGCAAATTGCGAACTGGTATCAACAAAGGCTGGCGATAATAGCAGACCAGACCTTTGCTGAACACCAATCACCTTCATAGCCCTGATACATTCCATTAATCGGCCTGACGACGCAGGAATGCCGGGATGTCCAGGTAGTCCAGATCATCTTGCGGATTCGGGCTACGGGACGCCGCAGCACCGGCCTGAGCCTGGTTGCGCATCACGGTCGGACGATCCAGGTCACGGTAGTTCACCGACGGCAGTTCCTGGCGCGAAGGCGCTGGAGCGGCAGCCGCTTGGCTCGCGTGGCTGGCCTGGCTGTTATGCAGGGTGTTGTCGATGACCTTCACAGGCTTCTCGATTTTCGCGCCCAGGCCGGTGGCAACCACGGTCACGTGCAGCTCGTCGCGCATGTCCGGGTCGATAACGGTACCGACCTTGACCATGGCGTGCTCGGAAGCGAAGGCTTCGATGATGCTACCCACGTCGGAGTACTCACCCAGGGACAGGTCAGGACCGGCGGTGATATTCACCAGGATGCCGCGTGCGCCTTGCAGGTTCACGTCTTCCAGCAACGGGTTGCGGATGGCCGCTTCAGTGGCTTCGCGTGCACGGTTCGGACCGCTGGCGCAGCCAGTGCCCATCATCGCCATGCCCATTTCGCTCATGACAGTACGGACGTCGGCAAAGTCGACGTTGATCATGCCCGGGCGCTTGATGATGTCGGAGATACCGCGAACGGCACCGGCCAGTACATCGTCAGCCTTGGCGAACGCGGACAGCAGGCTCGCGTCCTTGCCCAGGATGGTCAGCAGCTTCTCGTTGGGAATGGTGATCAACGAGTCGACGCTTTCAGACAGCAGACGGATACCTTCGTCGGCGATCTGCATGCGCTTGCGGCCTTCGAACGGGAACGGACGGGTCACGACCGCAACCGTCAGAATCCCCATTTCCTTGGCCACTTCGGCAATGATCGGCGCTGCACCGGTACCGGTACCGCCACCCATGCCCGTGGTGATGAACACCATGTTGGTGCCCTGCAGCACTTCGGCAATACGCTCGCGGTCTTCCAGGGCGGCTTGACGGCCGACTTCCGGATTGGCGCCGGCGCCGAGGCCCTTGGTCACGGCTGTACCCAATTGCAGGATGGTCCGCGCGCCGATGCTTTTCAGCGCCTGGGCGTCAGTGTTGGCGCAGATGAATTCAACGCCTTCAATGTTGCTCTTGACCATATGGTTGACAGCGTTGCCGCCGCCACCGCCGACACCGATCACTTTGATGACCGGGCTGGCGGGGATGTTGTCTACGAGTTCGAACATGTTCCCTCTCCTTTCGTTTTCTCTAGTTTTTTCGCCTACTACTTGAAACGGTGTTGCGGTAAATCTTTAGAAATTGCCTTTGACCCACGCCTGCAGCCGCTCGAACAACGGCGCCTTGGCCTCGTCGTCGCTGCGGTAGCTGTCACGGTTGCTCGGGCCCGACAGGGAAATGCCGTCGGTCTGCTTTTGCAGCCCGTACAACAGCAAGCCCACACCGGTGGAATAAATCGGGTTGCGCACCACGTCGCCCAGGCCTTTGACGCCATGGGGAACACCCAGGCGGACCGGCATGTGGAAGATTTCCTCTGCCAGTTCGACCGCGCCTTCCATCTTCGAGGTGCCACCGGTCAGCACGATGCCGGCCGGGATCAAATCTTCGTAGCCGCTGCGACGCAGTTCAGCCTGGATCAGGGTGAACAGCTCGTCGTAGCGCGGCTCGACCACTTCGGCCAGGGCCTGGCGCGACAGCTCACGCGGTGGACGGTCGCCCACGCTTGGCACCTTGATGGTTTCACCGGCACCGGCCAGCTTGGCCAGGGCGCAGGCGTAGCGGATCTTGATTTCTTCGGCGTACTGGGTCGGCGTACGCAGCGCCATGGCGATGTCGTTGGTCACCTGGTCGCCGGCAATCGGGATCACGGCGGTGTGACGAATAGCACCCTCGGTGAAGATCGCGATGTCGGTGGTGCCGCCGCCGATGTCCACCAGGCATACGCCCAGTTCTTTTTCGTCGTCGGTCAGTACCGAATACGCGGAGGCAAGCTGCTCGAGAATGATGTCGTCGATTTCCAGGCCGCAGCGGCGCACGCATTTTTCAATGTTCTGCGCGGCGTTGACGGCACAGGTCACCACGTGGACCTTGGCTTCCAGACGCACGCCCGACATGCCCAGGGGCTCGCGGACGCCTTCCTGGTTATCGATCACGTAGTCCTGCGGCAGGGTGTGCAGCACGCGCTGGTCAGCCGGGATCGCCACGGCCTGGGCGGCGTCGAGGACGCGCTCAAGGTCGGCGGCGCTGACTTCGCGGTCGCGAATCGCCACGATGCCGTGGGAGTTCAGGCTGCGGATATGGTTGCCCGCCACGCCGACGAACGCCGAGTGAATCCGGCAACCGGCCATCAGCTGCGCTTCTTCGATGGCGCGCTGGATCGATTGCACGGTGGACTCGATGTTGACCACCACGCCCTTCTTCAGGCCACGGGACGGATGCGTGCCAATACCGACGATTTCGATCGTGCCGTCTTCCCCGACCTCGCCCACCAGCGCCACCACCTTGGAGGTGCCGATATCGAGACCGACGATCATTTTGCCGCTTTGCACGTTTGCCATGGGTCCTGCCTCTTCTTAATTCTTCGCGACAGCGGGTTGCGCTGCCGTGGGCGCAGCCGGTTCACGCCAGCCGACGGCAAGGCCGTTGGCGTAACGCAGGTCGACGCTCGCAATGTTCGTAATCTGTTCTTTCAAGGTCTTGTCATAGATGGCGATGAAGCGGCGCATCTTTTCCACCAAGCGGTCGCGTCCCAGCAACAACTGGATGCCCGGGCCGGAACTGCCTGCCCCGGTCGTCAAAAACCAGCTACCCCGTTCACGCAATTCCAGGCGTGCAATGGAGAAGCCCATTGGCCGCAGCATCTGGCTCAAGGCCTGGTACTGCTGCATCACTTGCTGCTGCGCCCGCTGCGGCCCGAACAGCTGCGGCAGGTGCTCGTAATTGGCCAGCTCACGCGGAGTGAACGCCTGGCCCTGGTTGTTCAACAGTGCCTCATCGCCCCAACGGGCCACGGGCAGTTGTTCTTCCAGGCGGATCGTTACCTGGTCCGGCCATACGCGGCGGACTTCGGCGTGGGCGATCCACGGCATCTGTTCCAGCTCCCGGCGCATACCCGCCAGGTCAATGGTGAAGAAGCTCGCCGCCAGGAACGGGCCGATACGCTGCTGCACCGCTTGCTGGCTGATGTAGCTCAAATCGCCCTGTACGCTGATCTTGGTGATCGGCCGGTCGGCATAGGGCAATAGACGCTGCGCGCCCTCGTAAGTGCCGAAGCCCAGCACCACCAGCATCACCGGCCAGAACAGCGCCTTGAGGAAACCAAAGTTGGCTTTCGGCAGGCGCGCCGACATCGGCTCTTTAGCCACCATTCGACTGGCACCCCGTGGCACCGGCTTGCGGCTCGGTGCTTGTGGGGGCTGATGACGAAGCGATGCGCCTTTCATGTCCTTAGCCTCTTGGCTCGATGCTGGCGGCCAGAATCGCCAGCACCAATTGCTGGAAATCCAGGCCGGCTGCGCGAGCGGCCATCGGTACCAGGCTGTGGTCGGTCATGCCCGGTGCGGTGTTGACTTCCAGGAACCAGAAATCCCCTTGGTCATCCTGCATCACGTCTGCCCGTGCCCAACCGGCAATACCCAACGCCTCACAGGCTTTCGCCGTGAGGTCCATCAATTCCTGTTCTTTGGTTGCGTCAAGGCCGCACGGGATCCGGTACTGGGTATCGGAGGCCAGGTACTTGGCGTCGTAGTCGTAAAAGGTGTGGGGCGTGCCCAATGCGATGGGCGGCAATACCTGGCCACGCAGGGTGGCGATGGTGTACTCGGGACCCTGGATCCACTGTTCCACCAACACTTGCGAATCGTAGGTACTTGCCGCTTTCCATGCGTCGATCAATTCGGCGGCCGAGTTCACTTTAGCCATGCCGATACTGGAGCCTTCATGGGCAGGTTTGACGATCAAAGGCAGGCCCAGTTCCTTGGCTGCAGAAATACAATCGTCTTCGCTGCACAGAACGCTGTGACGCGGGGTGGGAATACCCAGGCTGTGCCACACCTGCTTGGTGCGCAACTTGTCCATGGCCAGTGCCGAAGCGAGGATGCCGCTGCCGGTGTAAGGGATACCGGCACACTCCAACAGGCCCTGCATGCTGCCGTCTTCACCGCCACGGCCGTGCAGGATGATGAAGGCACGGTCGATCTTCTCGGCCTGCAGGCGGGCGAGGAAGTCATCGCCCACGTCGATCCCGAACGCATTCACGCCGGCACTTTGCAGCGCTTCGAGCACGGCGTTGCCGGACTTGAGCGACACTTCGCGCTCGGCGCTCTTGCCGCCGAACAGCACGGCCACGCGGCCGAAGTCGGCTGGCGTGATGGTGGAGAACAGGGAGCCGTAGTCAGCGGTCATTTCGACGCCCCCTTCTTGGCGGCCGCAAACAGCGGGCTCGCCAGCAACTTAGGCGCAAGGCCGCCGATATCACCGGCGCCCTGGCACAGCAGGATATCGCCGGCACGCAGCAGCGGCTTGACGATCGGCGCCAGGTCCACACCGCGCTCGATGTAGATAGGGTCCAACTGGCCGCGCTGGCGGATGCTGTTGCACAGCTTGCGGCTGTCGGCGCCCGGGATCGGTTCTTCACCGGCCGGGTAGACCTCCATCAACAGCAGCACGTTGGCATCGGCCAGCACATTGACGAAATCGTCGTACAAATCGCGGGTGCGGCTGTAGCGGTGCGGCTGGTAGACCATCACCAGGCGACGCTCCGGCCAGCCACCGCGCACGGCCTTGATCACCGCGGCAACTTCGGTCGGGTGGTGACCATAGTCATCCACCAGCATCACGTCACCGCCTTCCACCGGCAGTTGGCCGTAGACCTGGAAGCGTCGGCCGACACCGGCAAAGCGCGACAGGCCCTCGACGATGGCTTCATCGCTGACGCCCTCGTCGGAGGCGATGCAGATGGTCGCCAGGGAATTCAATACGTTGTGGTTGCCCGGCATGTTCACCGACACATCCAGCGGCTCGCGGTCGGGACGCAGCACGGTGAAGTAGGTCTGCATGCCTTCCTGGCGCACATTGATCGCGCGCACGTCGGCGTCTTCGCTGAAGCCGTAGGTCACGGTCGGACGCTTGACCTGGGGCAGGATTTCACGCACCACCGGGTCGTCCAGGCAGAGCACGGCCAGACCGTAGAACGGCAGGTTGTGCAGGAACTCGACGAAGGTTTTCTTCAACTTGTTGAAGTCACCGTCGTAGGTGGCCATGTGATCTTCGTCGATGTTGGTGACCACAGCGACCAGCGGTTGCAGGTGCAGGAAACTGGCGTCGCTTTCATCGGCTTCGGCGATCAGGTAGCGGCTGGTACCAAGCTGGGCATTGGTACCGGCTGCATTCAGGCGGCCACCGATGACGAAGGTCGGGTCCAGGCCACCGGCGGCGAACACCGAGGCGATCAGGCTGGTGGTGGTGGTCTTGCCATGGGTACCGGCGACGGCGATGCCGTGGCGATAGCGCATCAGCTCGGCGAGCATCTCGGCGCGTGGCACCACGGGAATGCGGCGCTCAAGAGCAGTGGCCACTTCCGGGTTGGAGGTGTTCACGGCGCTGGACACCACCAGCACGTCAGCCTCGGCAGCGTTCTCGGCGCGGTGACCGATAAAGATCTGCGCGCCAAACGACTTCAGGCGCTCGGTGACCGGCGACTCTTTCAAATCCGAGCCGGACACCTGGTAGCCCAGGTTCAGCAACACTTCGGCGATGCCGCACATGCCCACGCCGCCGATACCGACGAAGTGGATGCGACGGATGCGGCGCATTTCCGGTTGTGGCATGGCTTTCTGATTCTCAACCATGGGCCACCTCCAGGCAGATATCGACCACGGTGCGGGTTGCGTCAGGTTTGGCCAGGCGGCTTGCGGTGCTCGCCATGTTGTTGAGTCGTTCCGGTTGCATCAAAACCTCGGTCAGGCGTGCGGCCAAATCGGCGGGGCCAGTCGTTCTTTGCGGCAGCAGGAAGGCAGCGCCCTCCCCGGCCAAATATTCGGCGTTGCGGGTCTGGTGATCGTCGATGGCGTGGGGCAAGGGCACCAGCAAGGACGGCAGACCGGCAGCAGCCAGTTCACTGACGGTCAACGCACCCGCGCGACAGACCACCAGGTCGGCCCAGCCATAGGCATGGGCCATGTCTTTGATAAAGGGCTGCACATTGGCCGCCACACCGGCGTCGCGATAACGCGTGGCGGTGACTTCATCGTGGTTCTTGCCGGCCTGGTGGAAGATCTCCGGGCGCAATTCCACAGGGAGTTGCGCCACGGCTTCCGGCAGCAATTTATTCAGCGGCTCGGCCCCCAGGCTTCCGCCCAGGATCAGCAGGTGCGCCTTGCGCCCTGCGAGTGCTTCGCGGGCGATATCCATAAACAGCTCGGTGCGCACCGGGTTGCCGGTGGTACGGCGCTTATCCGACACACTGAAGGTGTTGGGGAACGCCTCGCACACCCGTGCAGCCAACGGCACCAGCAGACGGTTGGCGGTACCGGCCACGGCGTTCTGCTCGTGCACGATCACCGGCACGCCGGCAAGCCTGGCGGCGACGCCACCGGGGCCGGTCACATAACCACCGAAGCCGAGCACACACACCGGCTGCAATTCACGGATGACCTTGCGCGCCTGCCACACCGCCTTGAGCAACACGAACGGTGCCTTGAGCAGGGACAACTTGCCCTTGCCGCGCAGGCCCGTGACGTTGATCAGGTGCAACGGCAAGCCCGCATTCGGCACCAACTCGTTTTCGATGCCGCGCGGTGTACCCAGCCAGTGCACGGTGTAGCCACGGTTCTGGAATTCCCGGGCGCACGCCAGGGCCGGGAACACATGGCCCCCGGTGCCGCCGGCCATGATCAGCACGTTAGCGCCCATGGGTCGGCTCCTCGGCGAAGTCGCTTTCGCTGAACTCCATCTCTTCGCTGCCCAGGTGGGTTCGACTCTCCCACTCGATACGCAGCAACAAGCCAAGACAGGCGCAGCAGATCACCAACGAACTGCCGCCGTAACTGAGGAACGGCAAGGTCAGGCCCTTGGTCGGCAGCAGGCCGACGTTCACCCCGATGTTGATCAGGAACTGGCCGATCCACAGGAACGACAAGCCGTAGGCCACATAGGCGGCGAAATACTGTTTGGCCTTCTCGGCCCACAGGCCGATGTACATGCCGCGTACACACACGAACACGAACAGGGCGACGGTGCACAGCGAGCCGACCACGCCGAGTTCTTCGGCGAGTACGGAGAACACGAAGTCGGTGTGCGCTTCCGGCAGGTAGAACTGCTTCTGCACGCTGTTGCCCAGGCCCACGCCCAACCATTCGCCGCGACCGAAGGCGATCAAGGCCTGGGTCAATTGGTAGCCGGAACCGAACTGGTCGGACCAGGGGTCGGTAAAGGTGATCAGACGCGCCATCCGGTACGGTTGCGCCTGTACCAGGATGGTCACCGCAGCCACTGCCAGCACCACCATCAAGCTGAAGCGGAACAAGCCCACGCCGCCGAGGAACAGCATCGCCGCCGCCGCGCCCATCATCACCACGGTGGCGCCGAAGTCAGGCTCCATCAGCAACAGGCCGGCCATGGGCAGCAGCACGATGAATGGCTTGAAGAAGCCCATCCAGCTTTCGCGCACTTCCTTCTGGCGACGCACCAGGTAACCGGCCAGGTAGATCACCACGAACACCTTGGCGATTTCCGACGGCTGCACGTTGAACGCACCGAAGCCAATCCAGCGCATCGAGCCGTTCACCTCGCGGCCAATGCCGGGCAGGATCACCATGATCAGCAAGCCGAACGCGCCGATCAGCATCAGCCAGCCCAGGCGCTGCCAGGTAGCGATGGGAATCATCATGGTGACGATGCACGCGCCCAGGCCGATGATCAGGTAGACCAGGTGACGGATCATCATGTACAGGGTATTGCCCGATTGCACGGCGGCCACTTCGGAAGAAGCCGAGGTGATCATCACCAGGCCCAGGCCCAGCAGCGCGAGGCAACCGGCGAGCATCGGGAAATCAAGGTCGATGCCGCGCCCGGTAATGATCGGCGACGGGTACGGCTTGATGATGTTTCTGAAGTCAATGCTCATGCCAAGCCCTCCACGGTGCGGGCGAACAACTGGCCGCGCTCTTCGTAGTTCTTGAACATGTCGAAACTGGCGCACGCCGGCGACAGCAGCACCGCATCGCCTGGCTGGGCCAGGGCTTTGCATTGGGTAATGGCGTCGTCCAGGGAGGTGGCGCGCACCTGTGGCACGGCATCGCCCAGCGCGGCAGCGATCAAATCGGCGTCGCGGCCCATCAACACCACGGCGCGGCAATGGGCAGCCACCGGTGCCTTGAGGTCCTTGAAATCGGCACCCTTGCCGTCGCCACCGGCGATCAGCACCAGTTTGCCTTCGATATCGGCGCCCAGGCCTTCGATGGCGGCCAATGCGGCCCCCACGTTGGTGGCCTTGGAGTCGTTGTAATAGCTGACGCCGTCCAGGTCGCGAACCCACTGACAGCGATGCTCAAGGCCGCCGAAGGTGCGCAGGCTCGACAGCATGGCGTCGAACGGCAAGCCCACGGCGTGCCCCAACGCCAATGCGGCCAAGGCGTTGGATTGGTTATGGGCGCCACGGATTTTCAGCTCGCGCACCGGCATCAGGTTCTGGAATTCGAAGGCCAGGTACTTCTCGCCGTTCTCTTCACGAATGCCGAAGGCCTTGAAGTCGGGTTTGCCCAGGCCGAAGGTCCAGCACGGCATGCCCTCGCCCATCAGCGGACGGCTCAGCGCATCCTGGCGATTGACCACAAATTGCTTGGCGCCGCGGAAGATCCGGTGCTTGGCCAGGTGGTACGCCGGCAGGCCGCTGTAACGGTCCATGTGGTCTTCGCTGACGTTCAACACGGTGGCCACTTCAGCACCCAGGTCGTGGGTGGTTTCCAGCTGGAAGCTCGACAGTTCCATCACGTACAGCTCGACGTCGTCGCTGAGCAGGTCCAGCGCCGGCGTGCCGAGGTTACCGCCCACGGCCACGCGCTTGCCGGCCGCCATCGCCATCTCGCCGACCAGGGTGGTCACGGTGCTTTTCGCGTTGGAACCGCTGATGGCCACGATCGGCGCCTTCGCATTGCGTGCAAACAGGTCGATGTCGCCGGACAGCTTCACGCCACGGGCCGCTGCGGCTTGCAGGGCCGGTGTCGCCAGGGCCAGGCCGGGGCTCACGTAGAGCTCATCGGCGCGGCACAGAAACTCAACATCCAGCTCGCCACAACGCACTTCCACGTGCGGGTAGTCACGGCGCAGCGTGACCAGCTCCGGTGGATTTTCCCGCGTATCGGCCACGGCAAACGACGTGCCCCGGTTCGCCAGGAAGCGAACCAGGGACATGCCGCTCTTGCCGAGGCCGACAACGATGCGGAAGTGGTCTGAAGCGATCAGGGACACTCGTTTCTACCTCAGTTTCAGGGTGGCAAGGCCGACCAGGACCAGAATCACGGTGATGATCCAGAAACGGACAATCACACGCGGCTCAGGCCAGCCCTTGAGTTCAAAGTGGTGGTGAATCGGCGCCATGCGGAACACGCGGCGCCCGGTCAACTTGAAGGACGCCACCTGGATGACCACCGACAGGGTTTCCATCACGAACACGCCGCCCATGATGAACAACACGATTTCCTGGCGAACGATCACCGCGATGGTGCCCAGGGCCGCGCCCAGCGCCAGTGCGCCGACGTCGCCCATGAAGACTTGTGCGGGGTAGGTGTTGAACCACAGGAACCCCAGGCCGGCACCGATCAAGGCGCCGCAGAACACGATCAGCTCACCCGCGCCCGGTACGTAGGGGATCAGCAGGTATTCAGCGAATTTCACGTTACCCGACAGGTAGCAGAAGATACCCAGCGCGCCGCCTACCATCACCGTCGGCATGATCGCCAGGCCGTCGAGGCCGTCGGTCAGGTTCACCGCGTTGCTGGAGCCGACGATCACGAAGTAGGTCAGCACCACGAAGCCGATGCCCAACGGGATGCTGGCGTCCTTGAGCATCGGGATGATCAAGGTGGTTTCCACTGCGCTTGGCGCCGTGGTGTAGAGGAAGATCGCGGCGGCAAGGCCGAACACCGACTGCCAGAAATACTTCCAGCGGCTTGGCAGCCCCTTGGAGTTTTTCTCGATCACCTTGCGGTAGTCATCGACCCAGCCGATGGCGCCGAACAGCAAGGTCACCAGCAGCACCACCCATACGTAGCGGTTGTGCAGGTCGGCCCACAGCAAGGTGCTGATACCGATGGACGACAGGATCAGCGCACCGCCCATGGTCGGGGTGCCGGACTTGGACAGGTGCGACTGCGGGCCGTCATTACGAACCGATTGACCAATTTGCAGGTTCTGCAGGGTGCGGATCATCCACGGCCCTAAAAACAGCGACAAAGACAGCGCGGTCAGCACACCCAGAATCCCGCGCAGGGTCAGGTACTGAAAGACCGCGAAGCCTTTGTGGAACTGTTGCAGATACTCAGCCAGCAGCAGCAGCATTAATGTTTCTCCGTACTTGAGCCACACAAGGCCGCGACGACGTTTTCCATCACCGCGCTGCGCGATCCCTTGATCAAAATGGTTGTGTGTTTGTCTTGTTCTGCCACGCCCAGTGCCTGGATCAACTCGGCCTGGGTGGCGAAATGTCGCGCACCGGGGCCGAAGGCAGCCACGGCATGGGCCATGTTCGGGCCGACCGCATAGAGCGCGTCGGCCTTGCCGATGGCGTAGGCGCCGACTTCACGATGGGACTGTTCGGCCCAGTCGCCCAGTTCGGCGATATCGCCCAGCACCAGCACCTTGCGACCGTCAAAGCCTTTGAGCAGATCAATGGCAGCGCACACCGAGGACTGGTTGGCATTGTAGGTGTCATCAATCACGCGCATGCCGTTTGTCGCCAACTGCGCCACGGTACGGCCCTTGACCGGCTGCACCGCGCCCAGGCCCGTGGCGATACCGAACAGCGACACGCCCAAGGCGCCAGCCGCAGCCGCAGCAGCCAGGGCATTGGCGACGTTATGGTTGCCGAGCAAATTCAGTTGCACGTGCTCGCTACCTTGCGGGGTATGCAACGTGAAGGACGGGCAGCCACGGGCATCGACGGTGATGTCGGAGGCATGGAAATCAGCTGCGGCGTTAAGCACGGCAAACGTCAGGACCTTGCGACCGGCGGCGCGTAGACGCCAGGTCTCGAAGGCCTTGTCGTCCAGGTTCAAGACTGCGGTGCCCGATGCATCAAGGCCCTCAAGGATTTCACCCTTGGCCTCGACGATTTTTTCCGGGCCACCGAACTCGCCGACGTGGGCCGTACCGGCGTTATTGATAATGGCGACGTGGGGCTTGGTCAGCGCCACGGTGTAGGCGATTTCGCCGATGCGCGATGCACCCAGTTCGATCACCGCCGCGGTGTGTTCCGGGGCGAGTTCGAGCAGGGTCAGCGGAGCGCCGAAATCATTGTTCAGGTTGCCACGGGTGGCCAGCACGGGACCGCGCGTACGCAGGATACCGGCGAGCAGTTCCTTGACCGTGGTCTTGCCGCTGGAGCCGGTGATGGCGGCAACGGGCTTATCGAAAGCGGCACGGTTCAGCGCCCCCAATTGGCCGAGGGCCAGGCGGGTGTCGGCGACCAGCAGTTGCGGCAAGGTGGAATCAGCCACTTCGCGCTGCACCAAGGCACCTGCGGCGCCTTTGGCGGCGACTTCGTTCAGGTAGTCGTGACCGTCGAAACGCGGACCGGCCAGGGCGACAAACAGTTGCCCCGGCTGGATCGCACGGCTGTCGATGCTCACACCCCTGAAGCTGCAATCGCTCGACAGTACGCGTGCCGACAAGGCCTGGGTCAGTTCGCTGAACGTCATCGCCTTAAGCATGGGCGACCTCCCAGGCGGTCAAGGCATGATCGGCCTCGACCAGATCGGAGAAGGCATGACGCTCGCCGTTGATTTCCTGGTAATCCTCGTGCCCCTTACCAGCCAGCACAACCACGTCGTCAGCGCTGGCGCTGGCGATCAACTGGGCGATTGCCGCGCCGCGACCGGCGACGAAGGTGGCCTTGGATGCGTCTTTGAAGCCGGTGCGAATGTCATCGAAAATCCGGCTCGGGTCTTCGCTGCGCGGGTTGTCGTCGGTGACGAGCACACCATCGGCCAGGCGTTCGACGATCTCGGCCATCAACGGCCGCTTGCCGCGATCACGATCACCGCCACAGCCGAACAGGCAGAGCAACTTGCCCTTGGCGTGAGGGCGCAAGGCTTCGAGGACTTTTTCAAGCGCATCCGGGGTATGGGCGTAGTCAACCACCACCAGCGGCTGCGTACCGCCACCCAGGCGCTGCATGCGACCGGCCGGGCCTTCGAGCTTCGGCAGGACCTTGAGAATCTCGTCCAGTGCGTAATCCAGGCCGAGCAGCGCGCCGATGGCGGCAAGTACATTACTCAGGTTGAAACGCCCGAGCAGGGTGCTGCGCAAGTGGTGCTCGCCCTGAGGCGTGACCAGCGTGGCGCGCACGCCTTCGTCATTGAATTGGGCTTCGCGGCAATACAGGTACGCGCCGGCGTCTTCCAGGCTGTAGGTGATCAGGCGCGCTTCGCTGTCTTGGGCCGCCAGTTGGCGACCAAAAGCGTCGTCCAGGTTGATCACCCGGCACTTGAGGTCATTCCAGGCAAACAGCTTGGCCTTGGCGGCGGCGTACGCCTCCATGGTGCCGTGATAATCCAGGTGATCGCGGGACAGGTTGGTCATCACTGCCACATCAAAGGCCAGGGCGGTAACGCGGCCCTGGTCCAGACCGTGGGACGACACTTCCATGGCAATCGCCTTGGCACCGGCCTTTTTCAGGTCGGCCAGGGTCGCTTGCACGGCGATGGGGTTCGGCGTGGTGTGCAGGCCGCTTTGCAGCGCGCCATAAAAACCGGTACCCAGGGTGCCGACAATGCCGCAGTGCTGGCCCAGCAGGTCAAGGGCCTGGGCGACCAATTGGGTCACGCTGGTCTTGCCGTTGGTACCCGTCACGCCCACCAGATTGAGGTGGCGGCTCGGATCGCCGTAAAAACGCCCGGCAATATCGGACAGTTGCTTGGCCAGTCCCTTGACCGGGATCAGCGGCACGTCGGTGATCGGCAGCACCGTGGCGCCTTCGACTTCATAGGCCACGGCAGCCGCGCCGCGCTGCAGCGCGTCGGCGATGTGCGCACGGCCATCGTACTTGCCGCCCGGCACCGCCAGGAACAGGTCGCCAGCGCGCACGTTACGGCTGTCCAGGGTCAACTCGCGAATCAGCAGATCGCGGCCGGCGTGGGCAAAAATCTTGTTCAGGCTAAGAGACATCAGCCGCGCCCTCCATTGGCTTTTACTGCAGCGGCCGGTGGTCCGGCATTCGCTTGTTGGGTCGGCGGCAAGTTATCCGGGGTGATGTTCATCAGGCGCAGGGTGCCGGACATTACTTTGCTGAACACCGGTGCCGATACCAGGCCACCGAAGTAACCGGCCTTGCTCGGCTCATCGATCACAACGACGATGGCGTAGCGCGGATCGCTCATTGGGCCGAAGCCGGCGAACAGCGAGCGGTAGGAGTTTTCGGCGTAGCCCTTGGTGCCCACCGACGTCTTACGCGCGGTACCGGACTTGCCCGCCACGTGATACGCCGGCACCTGGGCACGGAATACGCCGCGCGGTGCTTCGATCACTTGTTGCAGCATGCCCTGCATGGTCTTGGCGACGTTTTCCGGGATCACCTGGGTGGCTTTCGGCGCTTCATCGACGTGGATCAGGCTCAACGGCACCATGCGTCCGTTATTGGCCAGCACGGAGAAGGCATGGGCCAGCTGGATGGCGGTCACCGACAGGCCGTAGCCGTAGGAAAGCGTGGCGGTCTCGGCTTTTTTCCAGTCGCGGTAGTTGGGCAGGTTGCCGACGCGCTCACCCGGGAAATCCAGGCCGGTGGGTTGCCCCAGGCCGATCTTCTGCGCCAGGTGGTAGATGGTTTCACCACCGATATCGAAGGCGACCTTACTCATGCCCACGTTACTGGAGTTGATCAGGATACCTGTCAAATCCAGCACCGGGCCTTCAGTACGGGACACGTCACGAATGGTGTATTTGCCCAGTTGCAACGTACCCGGATACACCTCGACCTTGTCGCTGGGTTTCCAGCGTCCGGTTTCCAGGGCGGCACTCATGGAGATGGCTTTCATGGTCGAGCCCGGCTCGAACACGTCGATCATCGCGCGGTTACGCATCATCGCCGGTTGCAGGTTGCGTCGGTTGTTCGGGTTGTAGGTCGGTTGGTTGACCATGGCGAGGATCTCGCCGGTCTTCACGTCCATGATCACCAGGCTGCCGGCCTTGGCACCGTTCTCGATGATCGCGTTACGCAGCTCACGGTTGGCCAAATATTGCAGGCGCAGGTCAATCGACAACGCCAAGGGCTTTCCGGCCTTGGCGTTTTTAGTGACTTGGACATCCTTGATCAACCTGCCGCGCCGATCCTTGATGACCTGTCGTTTTCCCGGTACCCCGGCCAGCCATTCATCGTAGGCGAGTTCCACACCTTCACGACCATGATCATCAATGTCGGTAAAGCCGACCATATGGGCAGTGGTTTCACCGGCAGGGTAGAAACGACGGAACTCCTCGATGCCGTAGACACCAGGGACTTTAAGGTCGAGCACCTGCTGGCCTTGTTCGGGGGTAAGGCCGCGAACGAGGTAGATAAATTCTTTATTTGCCTGGGCCTCGAGGCGCTCAGCCAAGGCTTTGGGATCCTGGCCCAGGGCGGCAGCCAGTTGCGGCCACTTGTCCTTGGCAACCTGCAATTCCTTGGCGTTGGCCCACAGGGTGGTCACCGGCGTACTCACCGCCAACGGCTCGCCGTTACGGTCAGTGATCAGGCCACGGTGCGCAGGGATCTGGATATGACGCAGGCTACGGGCATCGCCCTGGCCGATCAGGAAGTCACGGTCGACCACTTGCAGGTCGATGATCCGCCAGGCAATCGCACCCACCATCAATGCCAGCAAGCCGAGCATCAGGCGGAAGCGCCATGGGTAGAGTGCGCCTTCAAGCTTCATCATGGCGCCACCATGCGCACTTCGGCCGCGCCCGGGATGTGCATTTTCAGCTGTTCGGTGGCCAGCACTTCGATACGGCTATGGGCCGTCCAGGTGCTTTGCTCGAGGATCAACCGCCCCCACTCCGCCTGCGCCTTGTCACGCACGCTCAATTCCCCATAGAGGGTATTGAGCAGTTGGCGGTTGTAATGGGCGCTGTAGGACACCGCAATTGCGGACACCAGCACGCCGACAAACAGCAGCAACATAAAGAAGCTGCCGCCCGGGAGGGGCTTGGCGAAAAGCTTGCTCACCGCAGCTTCTCCGCGACGCGCATGACGGCGCTACGGGAACGTGGGTTGGCCTTGAGTTCGGCTTCGGAAGCGAACTGCACTTTGCCATGGATTTTGATTTTCGGCACAAAGGCTTCGAAACGTACCGGCAGGTTGCGCGGCAGGTTGTCGGACTCGCCCTTGACCAGGCGGCGCATGAACAGCTTGACGATGCGGTCTTCCAGGGAGTGGAAACTGATCACCACCAGGCGACCGCCTACTTCCAGCGCCTCGAGGGCAGCCTCGAGGCCAGCCTCCAGGTCGCCCAATTCGTTGTTGACGTGGATACGCAGGCCCTGGAACGCGCGGGTCGCCGGGTTCTTGCCCTTTTCCCACGCGGGGTTGGCGACTTTCAGCACTTCGGCCAGGTCGGCGGTGCGCTCGAACGGCTGGATTTCGCGACGCTCCACCACGGCACGGGCCATGCGGCCGGCGAAGCGCTCTTCACCGTATTCCTTGAACACACGGGCGATTTCTTCCACCGGCGCAGTGGCAATGAACTGCGCGGCACTGACACCACGGGTAGGGTCCATGCGCATGTCGAGGGGGCCGTCGTTCATGAAGCTGAAGCCGCGCTCCGGGTCATCGAGCTGCGGCGAAGACACGCCCAGGTCGAGCAAAACCCCGGCCACCTTGCCCGCCATGCCGCGCTCGGCGACTTCGGCACCGAGCTCGGCAAAGCTGCGCTGCACAACGACAAAGCGGCCGTCTTCGGCCGCTAGCGCTTGCCCGGTGGCAATCGCTTGGGGGTCTTTGTCGAACCCGAGGAGCTTGCCGTCGGGCCCGAGCTGGCTGAGGATCAACCGGCTATGCCCGCCCCTGCCAAAGGTACCGTCCAGATAGCAGCCATCCGCGCGTACGGCGAGAGCCTCAACGGCTTCGTCAAGCAGTACGGTGATGTGGTTAAAGCCGCTATCAATAGTCACAGGATCAAATCACGCAGTTCATCAGGCATGGCGCCCGGTTGTTGAATAGCAGCCAGGTCAGCTGCAGAAACAGCATCCCAGGCATCTTCGTCCCACAATTGGAACTTGTTCAGTTGGCCGACCAGCATTGCGCGCTTATCCAGCTTGGCGTACTCGCGCAAACGCGGGGGCACCAGGAAACGACCACTGCCATCGAGCTCGAGGTCGACGGCATTACCGATCAGCAAACGCTGCAGGCGGCGGTTTTCTTCACGCAATGAAGGCAGGGCGCGCAATTTGGTTTCGATCAACTCCCACTCATCGAGGGGGTAAACACATAAACAAGGGTCAACGGCATCGATCGTGATGATCAGTTGCCCGGAACTTCGCGAAATCAGCTCGTCACGATACCGGCTCGGCATGGCGAGACGGCCTTTTGCATCGAGACTGATAGCGTTAGCTCCGCGAAACACAGATGCGTTTCTCCAAATTTTAGCGTTTTACGTTCAAAAAACCCACTTTGTGCCACTTTCCGCCACTTGCGCACACTATAGGAATGCGCCCACCACACCGTCAAGGCGCGGATTCAAGGAAAAGCCTTACAGATCGGAGATTTACGAGCGTAAAAGGAGGAGAAACCAGAGTTCGGCGGTGTTTTTGGCTCGACAAGCACAAATAGCTCAAAGAGCTACAGCTCAAAGTTAAAGTAATTTGTTAAGAGTAAGATTTTTTTGGTATTACGAAGATGCATCTGCCAATGATTTGGCAGGGAGGGATTCTTGCGTTACTACCGGTTTTTTGCCCGAGACTCGGGCAAAAGGAAAAAGGTGGAGAGTCGATCTGTAAGCCGGGTTCTGTCTTGAACAGTCATTCGTCTACGATGGCCATCACTGGACATCTTTAGCAACCTACCCGGTCCCAGCGCGGGCCACGCCTTGGGACCCTATTTGGTCTTGCTCCAAGTGGGGTTTACCTAGCCACGAACTGTTGCCAGTCGTGCGGTGCGCTCTTACCGCACCTTTTCACCCTTACCGGCACCGAAGTGCTTAGGCGGTTATTTTCTGTGGCACTTTCCGTAGGCTCACGCCTCCCAGGCATTACCTGGCACTTCGCCCTATGGAGCCCGGACTTTCCTCCCCCCCCTAATTTTCATAGAGGGCAGCGACTGTCCAATCGACTCTCCGCCGCGCAGGTTAACGGCACGGCGGCCTCAGGACAAGTATTAAAAGTGCAGCATTGCCATCACGTTCGGACGGAATACCGGTTTAACCCCGGAACTATTCAGCTTTCTGTTTATCCAGCGCAACTTGATACAACACGTTCTTGCGCACACCGGTAATTTCCGCCGCCAACGCCGCCGCGCGCTTGAGGGGCACCTCCTTGAGCAGCAGGTCGAGGACACGCATGGCCTCACTGCCGACCGCGTCTTCCGCCTCCGGTGCCGTCCAACCCGCCACCAGCACCACGCACTCTCCACGCTGCTGATTGCTGTCGCCTTCGACAAACGCGCGCAGCTCTTCCAACGGCAAGCCCTTGAGGGTTTCGAACGTCTTGGTCAGTTCACGCGCCAGCAACGCAAGGCGCTCGCCGCCAAACACCAGCTCCATGTCCTGCAGGCATTCGAGGATACGGTGCGGGGCTTCGTAGAAAATCAGGGTACGCGGTTCTTCCTTTACCGCCTGAAGACGGGCGCGACGCCCCACCGCCTTGGCCGGCAGGAAACCTTCGAAGATAAAGCGATCCGAGGGCAGGCCCGCCGCCGACAACGCCGCTATCAGCGCGCACGCCCCGGGAACAGGTACTACATTGATACCTGCGGCCCGCGCCTGGCGAACCAGGTGGTAACCCGGATCGGAGATCAGCGGCGTGCCCGCATCGGAGATCAGTGCTACATCATCACCGGCCAGCAGGCGGACAATAAAGCGGCTGCCTTCTTCGCGCTCATTGTGTTCGTGGCAGGCGGCTAATGGCGTGCTGATGCCAAAATGCTGCATCAACCGTTGGGAGTGCCGGGTGTCTTCGGCCGCGATCAATTTAACCTCGCGCAACACTTTCAGTGCTCGGGCACTGATGTCGTCCAGGTTGCCAATGGGCGTCGCCACGACAAAAAGCGAGCCTGCAGTGGAATTCAAAGGACCTGGAGCAGTCAAAACGCACACCTCAATGGTTGGCAAAAGTCATAGTGTAGCGCGTAGGCGCCTTGAAAATATGCCATCACGGCCGATGCCTTTTCTGCCATCGATTGCCAACAGCAACATTTACACGACCTAAATCAAAGGTTTCACGCCAGTAACATCGCGCCTGGGCCAGTGCTTGGGTACAATTCCACGCTAATTTGATCGGTATCAGGAACACTTACATGATCGCTTGCCTGCGGCTGCTCTCCGCCCTCTGCCTCGCTGCCTTACTGGCCGCTTGCGCCAGCTCGCCCTCGTCCAGCCTTGGCGACCTTCCACGGACCCCGGACGCCAGTATCGAGCAACTGCTCGAACAGGCCACCACCGCCAAGACGCCAGAAAAGGCCGCGTTGCTGCGCCTGAGTGCGGCAGACATGGCCTACCGCCAGAACAACCCTGGCCGCTCGTCGCAGATTCTTGCGCAAGTGTCCCTGGATGTCCTCAAGCCAGCCGCGCAAGTCTTTGCCAGCACCCTGGCTGCCGAATTGGCCATGACGCGCAACCAGCCCAAGGCCGCGTTGACCGCCTTGAACCATCCGAGCCTGCAAAGCCTGAAGGAGCTGCCGACCGAACAGCAGATCCGCACCGGCACCGTGCACGCCCGCGCTTATGAAGCCGATGGCCAGACCCTGGCCGCTGCTCGTGAGCGCGTCGCCATGGCGCCACTGCTCAGCGGCGATGCCGCCAAAAGCAATCACGAAGCCATCTGGACCTTGATTGCCGCACTGCCTGCGGAACAACTGCAAGCCAGCGGCAACCCGACCCTGGACGGCTGGATTACCCTGGCCCAAGCGGTCAAGGGCGCCGGTACGCTTGAGCAACAGCAGGCCGCCATAGACACCTGGCGCGCACAGAACCCGGGCCACCCGGCCGCCGTGCAACTGCCAACCCCGCTGACCAAGCTCAAGGAGCTGGCCAGCCAGCCCTTGAACAAGATCGCCCTGCTGCTGCCCCAGGAAGGCCCGCTGGCCTCCGTCGGCAAGGCCCTGCGCGAAGGTTTCATGGCGGCGCACTACCAGGCTGAACAAGCCGGGCAGAAGCCACCGGTCATCGAGTTCTATGACAGCTCGCGCCTGGCCTCCATCGACGACTTCTATGCCAAGGCCCAGGCTGCAGGCGTGCAATTGGTAGTTGGTCCGCTGGAGAAGCCATTGGTCAAGCAGCTCAGCACGCGCCCTCAGCTACCGATCACCACGCTGGCGTTGAACTACAGCGAGACCGATCAGGGCCCGGCGCAATTGTTCCAGTTCGGCCTGGCCGCTGAAGACGAAGCCCGCGAAGTGTCGCGCCGCGCCCGTGCCGATGGCCTGCACCGCGCCGCTGCCATGGTGCCCCGTGGCGAGTGGGGCGAGCGTGTCTACAAGGCCTTCCGCCAGGATTGGGAAGCCAACGGTGGCACGGTTGTCGGTGTCGAGTATGTCGACCAGCCGGTCGCCCTCGCCCAGCAAATTGCCGACCTGTTCCAACTGCGTAAAAGCGAAGGCCGCGCCAAGAGCCTGCAAAGCACAGTGGGCACAGACGTAGCGGCACAGCCGTCACGTCGCCAGGACATCGAGTTCATCTTCCTGGCCGTTACCCCGCAACTGGCCCAGCAGATCAAGCCGACCCTGAACTTCCAGTACGCCGGTGATGTGCCGGTGTACGCCACGTCCCACGTATTCAGCGCCAGCGGTGACAAGAACCAATACCTGGACATGACCAACGTGATGTTCTGCGAAACCCCTTGGCTGCTCAACACCACCGACCCGCTGCGTAACCAGGTTGCCGCACAATGGCCGCAAGCCAATGGCAGCCTTGGCCGCCTGTATGCGATGGGCGTCGACGCCTACCGCCTGGCCCCGCGCCTGGGCCAGTTGAAAGCACTGCCGGATACACGCATTGACGGCCTCTCGGGCAACCTGGGCATCAGCACCAACCAGCGCGTCGATCGCCAGATGCCATGGGCGAAGTTCGTTGGTGGCGAGATCCAGCGCCTGCCGGACACCCCGCGCTGATGCCGGAGCGGTCTACTGCACAAAGCGGCAAGGATGCCGAACTTCAAGCATTGAAACACTTGCAACAACAGGGTCTGCGCCTGCTGGCGCAGAACTGGTTGTGTAAACGCGGCGAGCTTGATCTGGTCATGCTTGACGGCGATACAGTAGTATTCGTCGAAGTCCGCTACAGAAAACACGCACAATGGGGTGGCGCGCTCGCCAGTATCGACGGGCGCAAGCGTCAGAAGCTGATACTCGCTGCGCAGTTTTTCCTGCAAGAAGAGCATCGCTGGGCCGACGCCCCCTGCCGTTTCGATGTGGTTGCCATGGAAAGCACACCGTCTGGTCAGGTTGATCTGAACTGGCTGCAAAATGCCTTCGACAGCTGATTCGCCGGACACCTTCATCACACACTTTTGCTCTTTGCTTTGCGGGCTGCACATTCCTGTGCCAAACAGCCGCGCTACTTAAGGTCACACAGATGGACATGCAATCCCGAATTCGCCAGCTTTTCCAGGCCAGCATCGACACCAAGCAACAGGCGATGGACGTACTTGCACCGCACATCGAGCAAGCCAGTCAGGTCATGGTCAATGCCTTGCTCAACGAGGGCAAAATGCTTTCGTGCGGCAACGGCGGTTCGGCCGGCGATGCCCAGCATTTTTCGTCCGAGCTGCTCAACCGCTTCGAGCGTGAGCGCCCGAGTCTGCCGGCTATCGCCTTGACCACCGATTCGTCAACGATCACCTCGATCGCCAACGACTACAGCTACAACGAAATCTTCTCCAAGCAGATCCGCGCACTGGGCCAACCAGGCGATGTGCTGCTGGCGATTTCCACCAGCGGCAACTCGGCGAATATTATTCAAGCGATCCAGGCCGCACATGATCGCGAAATGATTGTCGTAGCATTGACCGGACGCGACGGCGGCGGCATGGCCTCGCTACTGCTGCCCGAAGATGTGGAGATTCGCGTCCCGGCCAATGTCACCGCACGTATTCAGGAAGTCCACCTGCTGGCGATCCACTGCCTGTGCGATCTGATCGACAGCCAACTGTTTGGGAGTGAAGAATGACCGTTAACCGCCTCGGCCTTTTGGCCATTACGTTGTGCCTCGGCATCAGCGGCTGCAGCACGGCAATCACTGCGACACGTGACACCCCTATTCAGGATGACAAGGGCACCCGCACCTTCGGCAGCAAGATTGACGACTCGCTGATCGAAACCAAGGTTGAAGTCAACATTGCCAAAGCCGCCACGGACCTGGGCAACGGTGCTTCACGCATCGTCGTGACCAGCTTCAACGGCGTGGTACTGCTCGCAGGCCAAACGCCACGCGCCGACCTCAAGGCCCAGGCCGAACAGGCAGCCTCGGCCGTACAGCGGGTCAAGAAGGTCCACAACGAATTGCAGGTCATGGACCCGATCACCCTGCTGGCCATCAGCAACGATGCCCTGCTGACGACCAAGATCAAGGCGCAGATGCTAACCGACAACGCGATTCCCGGTTCGCGGATCAAAGTCGTCACCGACAACGGTATCGTTTACCTGATGGGCCTGCTGACCCAGGCGGAAGCCACGCGCGCAGCCAACCTGGTGCAGGGCGTGTCCGGCGTGCAGAAGATCGTCAAGGTGTTCGAGTACATCGATTGATGTAAGCGGCAGCCATAAAAAAGGGCGCCATGCATTCACTGCATGGCGCCCTTTTTAGTGGCCAGCGTTTATTGGTATTGCTGGTACGGGTTGCCCTGGAACTGGTTGTTCTGCTGCGGCGCTTGCTGCTGCGCGCCAGGCTGGCCGTACTGCTGGCCGGGGATCGGGCCGAGGTTCACTTCTACGCGACGGTTCTGCGCACGACCGTTCACGTCGGCGTTGCTGGCTATCGGGTTATCCGGGCCGGCACCGCGTGCGCTGAGGTTGGCACCATTAACGCCTTGGGAGGTCAGGTAGTTGGCCACGCTCTGGGCACGGCGCTGCGACAGGTCCATGTTCAGTTGGCGGCTGCCGGTGCTGTCGGTGTAACCCACGATCTGGATGGTGTTCTGGTTGAACTGCTTGAGGGAGTTGGCCAGGTTGTTCAGCGGCTGGTAGAAGCTGCTGGAGATCGCGTCCGAGTTGGTGGCGAAGGTGATGTTACCCGGCATGATCAGCTTGATCTGGTCGCCCTGGCGCTGAACTTCAACCCCGGTATTGGCCATGCTCTCACGCAGTTTCTTTTCCTGCTGGTCGGCGTAGTAGCCGTAACCCGCGGCGCCGGCACCCGCAACCACTGCGCCGATTAGCGCGCCCTTGCCACGGTTGTTATGGTCGATGGCAGCACCCGCCAATGCACCGGCCAGGGCACCCAGGCCACCGTACTTGGCGGTCTTGCTCATACCGCTGGATTCATTATTCGCCTGTCCCTGGCTGCCACCGCCATAAGGATTAGGTGAAGCGCAGCCGGACAACAGGGCTACGGCGGTAGCGACAACAAGCAGACGACGCGGAGTGAACATGAAGGGAGCTCCTACTTTTGCATTCTGTGGTGCAAAGGACATTGGCAATGGACCCGTGCCGAGTTTGGAACGCGACAAACGGTAAAAATTCCGTGGGCGCGCCCAGAGCTGTAACAAAACATTCGGGTCTTGCGTTGCTACAGAAACCGTAGCAGACACATGCTGAACGCGGCCTGAGTTTTTGCTACAGCGGGTTGCCGTTCGAACCATTGCTTCACGCCCGCACAAATGGGTTCTCACGCATCTCGTCACCCAGGCGCGTGTCCGGGCCATGGCCGGTCACCACCGTCGCGCCTTCATCCAGCGTGTAGAGCCGTTGCTTGATCGAACGCACGATCGTCGCCTGGTCCCCACCCCACAAATCCGTACGCCCAACACCGCGCCGAAACAGCGTGTCCCCGGCAATCAGCAGCCTGGCATCGGCAAACCAGAAGCTCATCGAGCCTGGCGTGTGCCCCGGTGTATGCAGCGCCACACCGCACCCACAAGCCAACGCCTCATCATCGGCCAGCCAGCGATCCGGCGACGGCACCGGCGTGTAGGGCACACCAAACATCTGGCACTGCATCTCCAGGTTGTCCCAGAGAAACTGGTCTTCCTTGTGCAGGTGCAGGGTTGCACCGGTCTTTTCCTTCAATTGCCCCGAGGCCAGGAAGTGATCGAGATGGGCATGGGTGTGGATGATGCTCACCACTTTCAGGCCCAGGGCATCGAGGCGCGCCAGGATCAGTTCATGATTGCCACCCGGGTCGACCACGATGGCCTTCTTGGTGATGGGGTCGCCAATGATCGTGCAGTTGCACTGCAACGGGCCGACCGGGAAGGTTTCGCGGATCAGCGTGGGCTTTTCGGCTTCCATGGGTGCTCCTATAAAGTTAACGGCACATTTTTGGCACTGTGTGAAAAGCGATGACGAGTGATGTCACCTGCTTTGTTTGTAAGCATCGAGCGCATGCCCGAGGAATGCGTTCATGTGCTCGCGGTCATGATCGTTGGCTGACAGTTTTTCAGAATGTGTTCCTATTGGATTGGTGGCTGTAATCCGAAGCTCAATGTAAGACGCTCGATATAGTCCCCCAGGGCGCCTTTCAGTCCGATGGACTTGAGATCGATCTCTTCGTTCGCCAAGAGCGCCAGAAACGCCCTCATGTCGGTCTGAATGCTTTCCGGCAGGTTGATGGGGTCATCCGTCAATTGGCCGCTCAGATTCAGTACGTCATTTCGATGTTTTTTGAGGTTCTTGCTGTCGACCTGTTCGCCAGCCTCCTTTCGCGCTGACAAATTGAGCCAAGCGTGCGCCTTGAGTGGGATCAGCCGGTCGGCGCCGATGAAGGTCAGAACGTCATTGCGCTGCCGGCCCTCAAGGAGGAAATGGTAGTAGGGGTCATCGAGCAAGATGGCGGACAGGCTTGATACCGATTCGTCTGTAGGAATAGGGGTCAGCGTCGCGTCCGCCGGGAGCGCGACACCCTCGGGAGCACGCGAGAACAATTCGATCTGGACGGGATAGGCCTCGTCCTCGGGGTGCTGGAACCGATAGAAAACAGGCCGCTGACCGTCAATCCCACCAACCTGCCGGATGGCGTACCGTCCGGCACGTATGAAGGCCCAGAACGCCCCGGCAAACTCGGCATTGAGCGCTTCGATAACCAGCACGATATCGAGATCCTTGGTTGCGCGGAACGATTGGCCCGCCGCATCCATCGTGAGCCAGGAGGCAACACCGCCAATCAGCACATACTGATCACGAAAATCGCTGAAGTGTTGTCCGAATACGTCTAGTCCTCTGATTTCAGCCAAGTCACTGCCTCCTTAAGTTCATCTAAAGCCAACTGGACACGTTCGTCCGGGACGTTTTCCAAGCTCAGAAGCAATGACGCTTCATCTGCGATGTTTTTTCCTTCCTTTAGGCTTCGATAAGACCATATCTCCACCCATGCCCGGATCTCATCAACCGAGTCGGTTACCTTGAATGCCAGTTCCTGGACCATGTCGTCGAACTGCTTTTTGGTCATTCCAAAAACCGGTTGTATGGGACCCGCCAGCATCGTGCATTTGGCCAGAGCGGTCTCGCCCGCGAGAAATACGCCGCCGCCTGTATGAAGCACTCGGTCGATCGCAACCTTCCGTTTAACGGGAGAGCGCATAAAGGGGCGAGCATTTTTGAAGACGCTGGCCGGAGGTGCACCGAACGAATAGCAATTTTTGAACCCCTGACTTTGTGCAGGATGGACGATGCCCAGCTTCAGCAACTGATCGATCACTTTGGCAAGTGTGACGCGGCTGTATTTGAAACCGTTCATGATGCCGTTGGAGTTGAAGATCGTATCGCTGTCCCATCCCTCATACAGGCGAGCCAAGACCATCGCTTGTGCAGCAGGAAGAAGGGCTGAAACGTCTTCCTCGTTTCGGCGCGTCCGAACGGTCTCGCGCAGGTCCATCGCCAACTCTGGGATGAACATCTGATAGCCAGGCTGGATGAAATTGATGTTGTTGGCGATCAGGCTACGCCGCTCCGGCACCGACAGTGACTGGCATACGTACACAACCACCTTGTCCGTGGTTTTTTGTACCTGAGCGATGTGCTTCCCAAGCGTTACGGCTCCCGGGTACTTATTTTCCACTGGAAGCAGTAGGAGCATCGGTAGCGTTTGTTTCGCCTTCGGCCCGACCATAAGGGCCAGATAGACGAGTTTGTAGGCATCCTTGATATGAAAGGGAACCTTCAGGCCTGAGGCTGCTTGAAGGTGCGCTTCCAAGCCCACAGTGGATTCGAGGTAACCCTTGATATCATCCAGTAAAACCGGCATTTCACGCCACCTTGTTAACCACTTTTTTACACCGTAAACTATGGCGATTAACAAGTCAAAAAAGTGGTTAACACGGCAGGAGGATTACCCACCCGGTCCTCTGTAGATCAACGTGAGGGCCAGTCACTCGTCATTGCAGTTGCACTGCAACGGGCCGACCGGGAAGGTTTCGCGGATCAGCGCGGCTTTTTCAATATTCATCGATGCTCCTGCGGGCGCTATGGCATATTCCGCACAGTATGGTTGACGCGGTGCCAGACCTGAAGAGCAGCGACTGCTAAGCTTGCCCACGCCATCGAAAAACAACCCAGGCCCCCGCCACCGTGCCGCGTTGGAGCGATCCCCATGGCGAATCAACTGATCATCTGCGAGCACTGCGACTGTGTGTACGAAAAAGTCACGCTCGCCAAACATCAAAAAGCCCACTGCATACGTTGCGCAGGCGTGCTCCAGCGCTACAACGGCCTGACCGTGCAACAGCGTCTCGCCCTGACGCTGACGGCTGCGGTGCTGTGGACGTTCGCCAATTTCTATCCCGTGATGAGTATCAGCCTGCAAGGCCTGAAAAGCAGCGCCACGCTATGGGACTCGGTGGTAGCGCTGAGCCTGGGGCCGATCACGTTTATCGCGTTGGTGGCGGCCATTTCCATCATCATCGCGCCAGTGTTCCAGTTACTGCTGCTGATGTGGGTCTTGAGCTTCGCCCTCGCGGGCAAGCGCTCACCGGCGTTCCGATTGTGCATGCGTTGGCTGGAGGCACTCAGGCCCTGGAGCATGCTGGAGGTGTGTCTGCTCGGGGCAATGGTGGCGGTGTTCAAGCTGGCCGGCATGCTTGATGTGATCCCCGGCACCGGCCTGTTTGCCCTGGCCGTACTCAGCCTGTTGCTGATCCGCATTGCCGGGCGTGATGTGCGCGACCTGTGGGACAGCGTATGAGCACACCGCCGACGGCCAGCGAGCTCGGCCTGTGCCTCTGTCACAGCTGCGGATTGTCCTGCGACATGCGCGACGGGCCGAACGAATGCGAGCGTTGCGGCGCGCCCTTGCACCGGCGCAAGGTCAGTTCCCTGACGCGCACCTGGGCCTACATGCTCACCGCGCTGGCGTTCTATGTGCCGGCCAATCTCCTGCCGGTGATGAACACCACCATGCTCGGCTCGGGGGCGGACAGTACTATCATGAGTGGGGTGTTGGAGTTCTGGCAGCACGGCGCGTGGGACATTGCGCTGATTATTTTCATCGCCAGCATCGCAGTGCCCGGCATCAAGTTTGTGTCCCTGGCCCTGCTGCTGGTCACCGTGCAGCGCAATAGCCTTTGGGCACGCAAGGAACGTTCGAAGCTGTTCCGCTTCGTCGAACTGATTGGCTACTGGTCGATGCTGGATGTCATCGTGGTCGCGCTGGTGGCCGCACTGGTGAAGTTCCAGGCCCTGGGCACCATCGAGCCGCGCCTGGGTATCCTGTTTTTCGGCCTGGTGGTGGTGTTTACCATGCTGGCCGCCATGAGCTTCGACCCGAGGCTGATCTGGGAAACCCCACACAACAAGGAGACCGCGGATGACGTCACATCCCACTGACACCCCGCAAGCCCCAGGATCGCCTGCAATCAAGACACGGCGCTTCAGCGTTTCGCTGGTGTGGATCGTGCCGATCGTCGCGGTGCTGGTGGGGATTTCGCTGGTGGTACACAGCGTCCTCCAACAGGGCCCGACCATCACCCTCAATTTCAAGACCGGCAGCGGTCTGATCGCGAACAAAACCGAGGTCAAGTACCGCAACGTGGTGATCGGCCAGGTGACCGACGTCGCCTTGAGCGACGACCAGAAAAGCGTCAACGCCACGGTTCAACTGGCCAAGCAGGCCGAAAGCTTCACCCGCGCCGATTCGCAGTTCTGGGTGGTACGCCCGCGTATCGGCGCCGGCGGCGTATCCGGCATCGACACCCTGCTCTCCGGCGACTACATAGGTGCCGACATCGGCCAATCGGAGACCCGTGCCAAGCAGTTCAAAGGCCTGGAAAACCCGCCGCCCATCACCTACGGCGAACCGGGCAAGCGTTTCACGCTGCACACGCAGACCCTCGGTTCGCTGGATATCGGCTCACCGGTGTACTACCGCAAAATCGAGGTCGGCCAGGTGGTGGCCTACGAGTTGGATGCCGAAGGCAAGGGTGTCAACGTCGAGGTGTTCGTGCATGCGCCCAATGATGCCTATGTCACCGAAAACACGCGTTTCTGGAATGCCAGCGGGGTTGACCTGAGCGTCGGCGCCAATGGCTTCGCGCTGAAGACCGAATCGCTTTCGTCCATGCTGGTCGGTGGTATCGCCTTTCGGGCGCCGCCGTACAGCCCCAACGACAAACCGGCCGACGAGGCACGTACCTTTGAGCTCTTCGACGACCAGGACAGCGCCCTCGCCCCACCCAATGGCGAGGGGCAATACATGGCCCTGCGCTTCGACCAGGCATTGCGCGGGCTCAAGGTCGGGGCGCCGGTGGAGTTCCTCGGCGTCGAGTTTGGCAAAGTGGTATCGATCAACCTCGACTTCGATGCCAATAAACGCAGCTTCCCACTCAACGTCGGTATCGTGATCTATCCACAGTTGCTCGGACAGGCCCACACCAAACTGCTCAAGGTCATGAACCATGACCCCAACGATGAGGCCGCCGGCGTACGGCTGATCGGCTCGTTCATCGAAAATGGCCTGCGCGCCCAGGCACGCAGCGGCAACCTGTTGACCGGCCAGTTATACATCGCGCTGGACTTCTACCCGAAAGCCGAGAAGGTCAAATTTGACCCCAGCCTGCGCCCGGTCAGCATTCCAACCATTCCCGGCAACCTCGAGCAACTGCAGGAAAAACTCGAGAGCATCGTCAACAAGATCAACCAACTGCCGATCGAACGTATTGCCGGCAACCTCGACAGCAACCTGGTCGAGCTGCGCAAAGGCCTGACCCAATTCAATGCCAAGACCCTGCCCGGCGTGCAGAACACCCTGGCTGACGTGAGCAAGACCCTGCAATCGGCCAGTTCCACCCTGGCCGAGGATTCACCGCAGCGCGAGCAGTTGACCCAGACCCTGGATGAACTGGGGCGCATGTCGCGCTCCCTGCGCGAACTGTCGGACTACCTGGGCCGTCACCCGGAATCGCTGATTCGCGGCCGTCCCGACAACGCCGCGCCCCTGGACCTGCAAGGACCACCGCGCAAATGACCCCTGGAGCAAACGCCATGACGTTTCCGTTGAAGATCACAGTGGTCGGCATGCTGCTGTTGCTGGCGGCGTGCAGCAGTACTCCGATTACCTTTCATACGCTGACACCGGCGCACTGGAATACGGCCACTGGGGCCGACGCGGGCAGCATCCGGATTGAAAGCATCACCGTTCCCCCCCAGGTCGACCGACCGCAGATTGTGATCCGCCAGGGCGACAGTGGCGTGGCGATCCTGGAAACCCAGTGGTGGGCAGCGAGCCTCGCGGATGAGCTGAGGAGTGCGCTGGTGGACCAACTGGCCAACAGCAACCCTCGACAATCGATGTTGTTGCGTCTTGAAGTGCAGCGCTTTGACTCCGTACCCGGCCAGTACGCGCTGCTCGACGTCAAATGGCGCCTGCGCCCGGCCGGGGGCACCGAGCGCCCACCGCTGACCTGCCGGACCACGTTGCAGTCGCCCGCCGGGCCGAGCATCGACAACGTGGTGCTCGCCCATCAAAACAATCTCAAGCGCTTTGCCGCGCAGGTCAGCCAGGCGGTCGACAGGTCAACCGGCCAGTGCCCGCCGGCACCGTAAACCGCCCGGCACTTACGCCAGCAAGCCCATCGCCTTGGCTCGCGCCACGGCCTGGGTGCGTCGCTCGACCCCAAGTTTGCTGTTGATGTGGCTGGCGTGGGTCTTGACGGTGTGCAGGGAGATAAACAGCTGGTTGCTGATTTCCTGGTTGGAGCAGCCTTGGGCGATCAGTTGCAGGACCGCCAGCTCGCGCGTGCTCAGGGTTTCGTGGCCAGTCGTGACCTCGGGCGTCACGACCGCCGGGAGAAGCGCGAGCAGGCTCTGGTGCAACACACCTTGCGGGTCCTTGCCCAATTGCTCACGCATCCAGTCCGGATGCCCGTCCAACAAGCGCTGGAACGGCTGTAACGCGCCCCCGGCGCCCGCCTCAAGCGCCTGGGCCAGCACCGGCCGCGCCCTGGCTTCCTGACCGCACTCAAGCAGCAACTGGGCCTGCTGGGTCAGCGCCATCAGGGCAATCATCTGGCGCCCGCTGTCGTGGGCCTGTTGCGCCAGTGCTTCGAGCCGCTCCAGCGCCGCCTGGGGCTGATGGCGCACGGCATCGAGGGCGGCTTGTTGCAGCCCGACATGTTGCGGCAAGTGCGGGTGGAATTCCGGTGCAGCAGCGGCCTGTTCGCCGTGGTAAGTCTGCCCCAGGCGCATCAGCCAGGCATCCGCCAGGTCGGTGCGACCCTGGGCCAGCCACAGTTCGCATTTGATCAGGGTAATCATCGCCAGGTAGTAGATCGGCGGCACATCCCAGATATGCATCAGGCGCTCGGCTTCGGCGAGTTCGGCGAAGGCTTTGGGAAAGTCATGGCGCCGCCCTTCGAAGCTGGCGATCACGCAATGGCCGATCAGCACGCTGATATCGCGACAGGCTCGCGCCTCGGCCAGGCCTGCGCGCAGGAGGGCAATGCCGGTTTCGGGCTGGTTGCGCATCAACAGCAAATAGCCTTCGTAAAGCGACAGCCGCGCACGCACCGCATACAGTCGCTGCGGTGCCAGGCCGTGCAGGCGCTGCAGGCCCTGGCGCACCTCATCGAGCGCGCGCAGGATTTCGCCACGGGCCTGCAGCACCCGTGCACGGTCGTAATGGGCCAGGGCTTCGAACAGCGGGTTGCCGACCCGCTGCGCCAGTTCCAGGGATTCGCGGTTCAGGCCACGGGCGCGCCACAAATCGCCATCGGCAATGGCCAGGTTGGACAGGGTCGACAGGCACACCAGGCGCTGGCCGTAACGCCGTTGCGGCAGGCTGTCCAACGCCTCGCTGCAATAGCGCTGCGTCAATTCACGGTCGCCGCGACCGCGGGCGATAATCCCGCTCAGCGCCAGCCACTGGGCCAGCATCGAGCGCTGTGCGGTGGCCGAGGGCGCCGGCAGGAAGCGACTGAGGTACGCGGACAGCTCCTGCGCCGCATCCAACTGGCAGGCCAGTGCCAACGCCCAGCTGTACAGCACAATCAGGCGCGGCGTGCTGATCAGCAGGCTGTCGGGCAAGTCCATTTTCCAGCGCAGCAACATGTCGACATTCTGCTCGGCCAGCAGTTGTTCTTCGGACAGGTTCTGCACCAGGTTGGCCGCCACGTCGAGGTGCCCGGCGCGCAATGCCTGCTCCACCGCCTCGTCGATCAAGCCCCGGGCGTTGAACCAGCGGCACGCGCGCAGATGCAGGCTGGCGGCCGGCAAGACATTGCTGCTCGCGCGGCGGGTGCGCAGCAGGTCGGAGAACAAATGGTGATAACGGTACCAGTGCCCCTGCTCGTCCAGGGGCACCAGGAACACTTGGTGGGCTTGCAGGTAGCGCAGGATCTCGGCGCTGTCATGGGCTTCGCGCACGGCATCGCACAGCTCGCTGCAAAAACGCTCCTGGGGCGCGGTGTCGAACAGGAACGCCTGCACTTCGGGTGGCAGGCAGTCGATCACTTCTTCCAGCAGGTAGTCGCGGATCAGCCCTTCCCCACCGTGCAGGCTTTGCGGCAAGGCGTCCTCGCTGCCGGCTTCGGAAGCCGCCAGCAGCCAAAAGCGCAGGCCGGCCACCCAGCCTTCGCTACGGCGGATGAGGTTGTCGAGGGCTTCACCACTCAAGGAACTGCTGTGGCGATCCAGCAACGCCTGGGATTCGGCATGGGTCAGGCGCAGGTCTTGCTCGTGCAACTCCAGCAAATGCCGTGACAACCGCAAGCGCGCCAGATGCCAGTCCGGGCGCTGGCGGCTGGTGACCAGCACCACCAGGCCATCGGGCAAATGGTTGAGGAAGAATTGCAGGCAACGGTCCAGCACCGGCCCCTGGGCCAGATGGTAGTCATCCAGCACCAGCAACAATGGCGCACGGGTGGACAGGTGAACGGTCAGCTCATCGAGCAGGCCGTCGAGCCACTCTTCAAACGCAAAGGGTTGATGGCGCTGGCGCATTTTCAGCAAGCCCAGGGATTGGGTGCCGAGTGCCGGGAAGTAGTGCTGCAACCCTTCGAGAAGGCGCTCAAGAAAACGCCCTGGGTCGTTGTCCCGTGGGCTCAGGCCCAGCCACAGGCTGTGCCACTGAGCCGGCAGGCCCTGGCAGAACTCCACCGCCAACGAACTCTTGCCGAACCCGGCCGGTGCGCAGACCAGCAGCAACCGCCCCTCCAGGCCGGCGCCCAGCCGTTCACACAGGCGCGGGCGCAGCACGTAGCCATCAGGCAGCGGGGGCCTGTAGAAGCGACCTTCCAGGGTCGGGATTACCCGGCTGGCAGGCCCTTGGATTCGGGACAGATCAGTCATCGCCGGGCTCTTGTAGAAGGCTGTTGTCGGCATTGCAGATGTCCGCAGACTAGCGGTAAAAGCGGCGGGTTTGTAGATCTTTGCAACATTTGCCTGAAAAAGAACTGAGACAAGAAATATCGCCGCAAACAAAAAGTGGAAGGGGGCTTGCTCCCGATAGAGGCGGATCAGTCAATGCTGCGCTGACTGTCACATCGCTATCGGGGGCAAGCCCCCTCCCACCTTGAGTTACTCGTGCAACTTAGCGAACACCGTCCTGGCGCAGGGCCGCCGGGGTGAAGTCGCTGGTGGTGGCGGTGAAGCCGAAGTCATAGGCCTGCTTCTCTTCGTTCTTCATGCCCAGGGCCAGGTAGCGGCCGGACTGCAGGTCGTAGAGGGTTTCCAGGGCGTACCACGGCACTTGCTTGTCGTAGTAGTTCTCGGCATGGGCTTCGGCGACACGCCACAGTTGGCCACGGCCGTCGTAGTGGTCGATCACTGCGGCTTGCCAGGTGTCTTCGTCGATGTAGAAGTCACGCTTGGCGTAGATGTGGCGCTGGCCTTCCTTCAAGGTCGCGACCACGTGCCAGACACGGCGCAGCTCGTAGCGTGCCAGGTCCTGGTTGATGTGGCCGGCCTTGATGATGTCGGCGTACTTGAGCTTCGGATCATCGATCTTGTAGCTGTTGGAGGCGATGTAGATTTCCTTCTTGCCTTCCAGTTTCCAGTCGTAGCGGTCCGGCGCACCGTTGTACATGTCGAGGTTGTCGGAGGTACGCAGGCCGTCGGCGGCGGTACCCGGCCCGTCATAGGACACTTGCGGCGCCCGGCGCACGCGGCGCTGGCCGGCGTTGTAGACCCACGCCGAACGCGGCTCCTTCACCTGGTCCAGGGTTTCGTGCACCAGCAGCACACCACCGGCCAGACGTGCCGGGGCGGTCACTTGCTGCTTGAAGTAGAACAGCACGTTACCCGGGTTCTTCGGGTCGAAGTCCTTCATCTTGTCGCGGAACACGAACTGGTCGCGGAAGTACACCAGGCTGTAGGAGCCGTTGGTTTGCGGCGTGGCCTGGGTCACCAGGCGGGTCACGCTGCCACCGCGATAACGGGTGATGTGGTTCCAGATGACTTCCACGCCGCTTTTCGGGATCGGGAACGGTATGGCGGTTTCGAAGTTTTCCAGGCCGTTGCCGCCAGACACGAGGTTGGTGGTGGTGGCGTTCTTCTTGATGGAGGCGAACACATCGGCCGGTACGGTAGCGCCGCGATGGGTCGGGTAGACCGGCATCTTGAAGGTTTCCGGGTAACGCTTGAACATCGCGTACTGCCCCGGTGCCAGCTTGTCTTTGTACTGCTCGACGTTCTGCGCGGTGATGGTGAATTGCGGTTGTTCACTGGCGTACGGGTTGGCGAGGAAACCTTTGGCATCCACAGCGCCGGCGTTGGTCGGCATCGGCGACCATTTCGGGATGGTGCCGGCCGCGTTACCGGCCATTTCCGCGCCCATCGGCGTCAGGGTCGTGCCCAGCTTGGCGGCCTCATCCGCCGACACTGCCGCCATGACATTGCTCGCCAGGATCGACAGCCCAAGCACACCCACGTGCAACAGACTTTTGGTTATTTTCATGTTCTGGTCTTCCTGAAAATACAGTGTGCTTAGAAGTTGGCGCCGAAGCTCAGGGCGACGAAGTCGCGGTCATTCACCGTGCTGAAATCACCACCGAAAAAGTTGGTGTAGTTCAGGCTGGCGGTGTAGGTGTTCTGGTATTCGGCATCCAGGCCCAGACTGACGGCTTTGCGGCCCTCTTCGAAGTTGGCGCCAGGACCCGGGGAGTACCCCTTGACGTCATGGGACCATGCCACGTTTGGCTTGAGGTTTACGCCGGCGAAAACGTCCGGGTATTCCCAGATAGCCCGACCGCGATACCCCCAGGAAGTGGCAGTGGTGAAGCCATCGTTGTTGCAGTTAGTGTTCAGTCCGTTGGCATTTGCCAGGCCGGCGCCTTGAGCCGTAGACGTGTTCAACGCCGCACAGGCATTATTCGGCAGCGTACCAGGGCCGAAGACAGGGTCACGACCGTAGCGCACATCCGACTTGCTCTCCAGACCACCCACATGGGTTACACCTACTTCACCCACCAGGGTCAAACGGCTAGCGCCCATGACTTGGTCGAAGAAGTGGGTAAATGTCGTTTGGAACTGGCTGATTTCCTTACGACGATAACCATGCAAGTCCTGGCCCGGAGCCCCGTTGAGCAACGACGCATTGCCGAGGACCGGCCCACCAATAGGTTTCACACCGGCAAACAGGATGTCGGTGGTGCTCAGTTGGACCGGGGCATTAGGACGGTAGCTAAACTCGCCGCTCCATGCAGTCCCCGTGGGCAGGGTGGTGGAGAAACTCAAGCCATAGAGACGAATATCCTCTGGGTACTCAACGAAATAATTGGAGTTACCCGCGACCACCAGCGGACGCAATTGACCAGGCACACCTGGCGTTGCGCCGGTGTATTTCGATTGCGGGGCGCCCTGGGCACTGAAGATCGGAGCGCGGCTGTGGTAGTTCATGAAGTAAGCGCCGAACTCTGTATCCAGAGGCTCGTAGTTGTAATGGAACGCGACACCGAACTGACCACTGTCGCGCGCATCACGATCCGGGCCGCGACGCACCAATACGCCCTCGTTGTTAACGTCGACGCCATTTGCGGCGAGCCCTGGCAGTACTCCGGCGGGTAGGAAGCGACGGCTGTTCAATACTCGCAAATTGTCACTGCAGCCATCGGAAATAACATCAGGCTGAGAGAAGAAAGTGCCGCAGTTATCGGTAACGGTCTGGTCCCATTCCAACTGATAAAAGGCTTCCGCCGACAAGTTATCGGTCAGGGTCTGCGACACGTAGAACATGTTGACCGGAATCAAACCTTCCTTGATTTCGGCGCCCGGACGACGGAATGCAGACACATCGATCGGGTTAATGGAGTTGATGCCACCACCGATGAAAGTACTTTCACCCCAGCTCACTACCTGCTTACCGAACCGCACGTTGCCGGGCTGATCGGCAATGGAGTAGTTGTGGTAGATAAACGCATCGAGAATCTGCCCGCCAGAAGACTTGGCGCCCTCTTTGCGGTTGTTGTTGCTGATGTCCTTGAACTCGCGGCTCTCATCCTGCAGTTCGAAGTCATACCAGTACTTGCCGCGCACAAACACGCCGGTGTCGCCGTATTTCAACTCCAGGTCATGAATGCCCTTGAAAATCTTCGAGAACGTTTCGCCACGCTTGAAGTTCAAGTGGCCGTCATCGGAGGTCTGGGACAGACCGTTGCCGCCGTTGTTGGCACCGATCAGGTCCTGGTTGGGCTTGGCTGTCGACCAGCTCGCCCCCACCGAAAGCGACGAGTCAAAACTACCTTCGATTTCACCGATATTGAAACTGACGCCGAATGCGGGCCCGGCGAGCGTAGAGGCGAGACTGACGGCCAGGGGCAGTCTTGCCCGGCGCCAGAACTGGTTTACTGAGGTCATCGACGCTACTCCATGTGCATTATTGTTATGGCAGTGAGTTTGTTCTGTGATGCTTGTAACGGCCGGAATACAACGATTCCAATGCCGCCTGGCAACTGAACCTCCATGGCCCGAAGCGATGCATCCTTGAAAAACTCTGGGTGGGACTATAGCCAGCAGGGGGTACCGCTTGATCCCTCTAAAGTGTGATTTGCATCACCAACCCGTCTGCCACAGCCCTTTCGCCATGTCGGCGAAGGCCGACGCGGCAAGGATGGCTGAAAATTGGCAAATCACAAGTGAAGGCGCGAGATAGAGCATCGCCGTGCCACGAGGGCACGGCAAATCAGCTCAGAGGGTGGACAGGAAGGTGCTGTTGTTGGCCTGCCATTCAATGATGTCAATACGGATACGTTTTTTGTCGAGCTTGCCGACACTGGTCTTGGGAATTTCCGTAACAACGGCGATCTGGCTCGGAATCGCCCACTTGCTCAGATGGCCCAGTTCGACAAAAGGCTTGAGGTGTTCCTTGAGCTCGCGGGCGCCAATCTCATGGCCATCACGCACCACCAACAACGCAAACGGGCGCTCGCCCCACTGCGGGTCGGCAATGCCCACCACCGCTACTTCGCGTACCGCCGGGTGACGGCTGACCAGATCTTCGAGGGCCAGGGAGGAGATCCACTCGCCGCCGGTCTTGATCACATCCTTGATGCGGTCGCGAATATCGATCACCCCAAATGCATCGAGGGTGGCCACGTCGCCGGTGTGCATCCAGCCACCCGCCCACAGCTCGGCGCCCTTCTGCGGCTCGTTGTAATACCCCTCGGTCAGCCACGGCGCGCGCAGCACCAACTCACCCTGGGACTCGCCGTCGGCGGGCAGGAAATTCCCCTCGGCGTCCATGATCGCCGCTTCCACCAACGGCCCGGGCACGCCGGCCTTGATGCGGTAGCTGATGCGCTCGTCCTCGGTGCCGGCCATCAGTTCTTCGTTGAGGTGGGCGCAGGACACCAGCGGGCCGGTCTCGGACATGCCGTACGCCGCGGTGAGCTGAATCCCACGGGCCTTTGCCGCCTCATACAGCGTGCGGTTGAGCGCACTGCCGCCGATGACGATTTTCCAGCCGCCAAAATCGATGCCTTGGGCAGCCTTGGCGTTGAGCACCATTTGCAGGATGGTCGGCACGCAGTGGGAAAAGGTGACCTTCTCCTTGCGCCACAGCTCTACCAGGTATTCCGGGTCGTAGCGGCCGGGGTAGACCTGCTTCAGGCCAAGCATGGTCGCCACATACGGCAGGCCCCAGGCATGCACGTGGAACATCGGCGTGATCGGCATGTACACGTCGTTGGTGCCCAGCAGGCGCACGCTGTCGACGCTGCCCATGATGGTCGCCACGCCGATGGTGTGCAGCACCAGTTGGCGATGGGTGAAGTACACGCCCTTGGGGTTGCCGGTGGTGCCGGTGGTGTAGAAGGTGGTGGCGACGGAGTGTTCGTCGAAGTCCTGGAAATCGTACTTCGGGCTGGCGGCGGCCAGCAGGGTTTCATACTCACCGACCAGGTTGGGCAACTCGGCGGTCTTGGCTTCGCCGTCGGTGAGCAGCAGCGTCTTGTCCACGGTGGTGAGCTGCTCGGCAACGGCCTGGTAGAGCCCCACGAACTCGCTGTTGACCAGCACGAAGCGGTCCTCGGCGTGGTTCATGGTGTAGAGAATCTGTTCCGGCGACAGGCGCACATTGATGGTGTGGATCACCGCGCCGATCATCGGGATGGCGAACATGCATTCCAGGTAACGATGACTGTCCCAATCCATCACCGCCACAGTGTCACCGGCCTTGACCCCGGCTTCGGTGAGCACGTTGGCCAGGCGCGCGACGCGCTCGATCAAGGTCGGGTAGGTGTAGCGCAGCTTGTCGCGATAGACAATTTCCCGGGTCTTCTCGTAACGGGTACCGGACATCAACAGGCGCTTGATCAACAGCGGGTATTGATACGCACCTTCGGCGGGCGGAATAACACGGGTCTGCAACATACGAATCCCTTTTATGACTGCACGGTCTTGGCTTGAAGACCTGCACTGTAGAGAGGTTATGTTTCAGCTAAATCAGCCAAAGGAATGATTTGCAGAGGCTGGGGAATGCTAGCTTTGAGCCATTATTCAGGGACAATGGAGGTCAAATGTGGGAGGGGGCTTGCTCCCTCCCACACTGGATTGTGTTTACTTGAGAACAGCGTTTATTTCGCGCTGGTAAACGCCAACTTCACCCCAATCGCAATCAACACTGCTCCCATGGTCCGATCAAACCAATGCCCCATCCGTGCAAACCCGGCGCGCACGCGCTGCTGGCTGAACAACATCGCCACCAGGCAGAACCACAACGCCGTCGCCACCGCCAGGTACACGCCGTAGCCGGCCTGGATCGCCAGCGGTGTGTGCGGGTTGATCACCACGGTGAACAGCGACAGGAAGAACAACGTCGCCTTGGGGTTCAGGCCGTTGGTGACGAAGCCTGCGGTAAACGCGCCACGCGGGGTACGCTCGCCCGCTTCGCGGTGCAACTCGCCCTCGACGGCAGGCTTGGCCGGTTTGGCGCGCAGGGCCTTGAAGCCGATGTACAGCAGGTAGGCGGCGGCGGCCCATTTCAGTGCGTTGAACAACACGATGGACTGGGACACGATCAGGCCGATGCCAAGCAACGAATAGCCCACGTGCAGGAAAATCGCCGAGCCCACGCCCAACGCAGTCCAGGTTCCGGCGCGGCGGCCGTGGGTCACGCTCTCACGCACCACCACCGCGAAATCCGGGCCGGGGCTGGC
Source organism: Pseudomonas sp. 8 R 14 (assembly GCF_900005955.1). Taxonomy (NCBI): domain Bacteria; kingdom Pseudomonadati; phylum Pseudomonadota; class Gammaproteobacteria; order Pseudomonadales; family Pseudomonadaceae; genus Pseudomonas; species Pseudomonas sp. 8 R 14. Next base: position 151,683 of record NZ_CVTH01000027.1, read on the forward strand.
CACCGCCAACAGGTGAATCAGGGCTACGGTCAAAAACTCGGCGGCGTACATACTCACTCCATTAAGTAACGGATTATTTCATCTGGTAGGCTCGGCAGATTACGCCTTCGAACCCTGTCGCAAAAGGTACAGTTGATGACGAACAATCGCCGCGCCGTCTTCCTTGATCACCCGTCCCTGGATCTGGGCGACCTCGATCTCAGCGAGTTGCGAGACAGTTTCAGCGACTTGCAGTTGTTGACAGGCACCACGCCGCAGAATGTGGTCGAGCGCCTGCAAGGCGCGCAGGTGGCGATCAGTAACAAAATCCCGCTCAACAGCGAGACCCTGGGGGCCTGCCCGGAACTCAAGTTGATCCTGGTATCGGCCACCGGCACCAACAACATCGACCTGGAAGCCGCCCGCGCCCATGGCATCACCGTGAGCAACTGCCAGGGCTACGGCACACCGTCGGTGGCGCAGCACACGATCATGCTGTTGCTCAACCTGGCGACGCGCCTGAAGGACTATCAACGCGATGTGAGCGCCGGCAAATGGCAAGAGGCCAAGCAGTTCTGCCTGCTGGACCACCCGATTGTCGAGCTGGAAGGCAAAACCCTCGGCCTGCTGGGCCATGGCGAATTGGGCAGTGCCGTGGCGCGCCTGGCCGAAGCCTTCGGGATGCGCGTGCTACTCGGCGCGATTCCCGGGCGCCCCGCCCGTGCCGACCGCGTGCCGCTGGATGAATTGCTCGCGCAGGTGGACGCACTCACCTTGCACTGCCCGCTCAATGAACACACCCGCGACTTTATCGGCGCCCGTGAACTGGCGCTGCTCAAGCCCGGCGCGTTCATCGTTAACACCGCGCGCGGTGGCTTGATCAACGAGCAGGCCCTGGCTGACGCGTTGCGCGGCGGCCACCTGGGCGGCGCAGCGACCGACGTGCTGAGTGTTGAGCCACCGGTCAATGGCAACCCGCTGCTGGCCGGCAATATTCCTCGACTGATCGTCACACCCCACAACGCCTGGGGCAGCCGTGAAGCGCGGCAGCGTATCGTCGGCCAACTGGCGGAAAACGCCCGGGGCTTTTTCAGCGGCGCCCCGCTGCGTGTCGTCAGTTGATAAACTGCGCTCCTTTTCAAGGAGCAGACCATGGATCCGCGCAGTGAAGTACTGCTTCGTCAGGCCGAACTTTTTCAAGGCAACCTGCTGCTGGTGGGTTTGCCCGCCGACGACCTGCTGGGTCGCCTGCCCAACGCCCACGGCTGGTGCTGGCATGCCGGCGACCAGGCGGCGCTCGACGCGCGCTTCCCGGAGCGCAGCCAGTTTGGGGTGAATGCGCCCGAGCGCGGGTTCGATGCGGCGGTGATCTTCCTGCCCAAGTCCAAGGACCTCACCGATTACCTGCTCAACGCAGTGGCAGCGCGACTGCCCGGCGCCGAGCTGTTCCTGGTAGGCGAGAAAAAAGGCGGTATCGAAAGCGCCGCCAGGCAAATGGCCCCGTATGGCAAACCGCGCAAGCTCGACAGCGCGCGGCATTGCCAGCTGTGGCAAATCACCGTGGCCAACGCCCCGCAAGCGGTCGAGCTGGAAAGCCTGGCGCAGGTGTTCGATGTGCCGCTGGCCGAAGGCCCGCTCAAGGTGGTGAGCCTGCCGGGTGTATTCAGCCACGGCCGTCTGGATCGCGGCACCGAGCTGTTGCTGGAACACTTGGACAAACTGCCGAGCGGCCATTTGCTCGACTTCGGTTGCGGCGCCGGCGTGTTGGGGGCGGCGGTCAAACGTCGCTACCCGCACAACAGCGTAACGATGCTGGATGTGGATGCTTTCGCCGCCGCCAGCAGTCGCCTGACCCTGGCCGCCAACGGCCTGGAAGCCGATGTGCTGACCGGTGATGGCATTGACGCTGCGCCGATGGGGTTGAATGCAATCTTGAGCAACCCACCGTTTCATGTCGGCGTGCACACCGACTATTTCGCCACGGAGAACCTGCTGCGAAAAGCGGCGAAACACCTGGCAAAAGGTGGCGAACTTCGCCTGGTGGCTAACAGCTTCCTGAAGTACCAGCCGTTGATCGAAGAGCATCTGGGCGTGTGTGCGGTCAAGGCCGAAGGCAATGGTTTTCGCATCTACCGTGCCAAGCGCGGCTGATGGCGGTTTGAAAAAGAACGCTTGCCGAATGGATTTTGCCTAGGCAGAATCCGCTCCGTCCTAGGGGAGTAGTCTCCCACGAGCGCCACGCTCGTCCGGCATACGTCAACATACTTGGTCAACAGGCCATGGCGTATGCGACCCAGGAGTCCGCACAGACGGACCGGGGTTTGACAAGACCTATGACACGCACACCTTACCCGGGGCGGGAAGGCTGTACGTGTCATAGCCGTGTCGACCCGCCCCTGGAAACCTACCTGATGCTGGATTCATTGCTCGTTCCTACCGCAATCGTTGCCTTGGCCGAAATCGGCGACAAGACGCAACTGCTCGCGCTCATCCTTGCTGCACGCTTTCGCAAGCCCTGGCCGATCATCGCCGGCATCGTCGCTGCAACCCTGGCCAACCATGCGGCCGCCGGTGCCGTGGGGGCCTGGTTCGGGAGTTTCTTCTCGGATGCGGTATTGCACTGGATTCTCGCGGCCAGCTTCTGCGCCACCGCGCTGTGGACCCTGGTGCCAGACAAACTCGACGACGACGAAGCCAGCACCACGCGCAAGTTCGGGCCGTTCCTGACCACGCTGATTGCATTCTTCCTGGCGGAAATCGGGGACAAGACCCAGATCGCCACGGTGATGCTCGCGGCGCAGTACCCGGAACTGTGGCTGGTGATTATCGGCACCACCCTGGGCATGTTGATTGCCAACGTGCCGGTGGTTCTGGCGGGGAATTTTGCGGCGGAGAAACTGCCGCTGACATTGATTCGCCGATTGGCGGCTACAGCGTTCTTTGTCCTGGCGATTGTGGCGGTGTACAAGGCCATGCAGAGCAGTGGCTGGATCTAAGCCAAACACGGAAGATGGTTTACCCTGATGCCTGTAGGAGCGAGCTTGCTCGCGAAAAACTCACCGGCGCCGCGTTTATTCAGGCAACACGCGTTATCGTTGACGTTTTTCGCGAGCAAGCTCGCTCCTACACGGCGTCGATCAGGACTTCTTGGCCTGCTGGTAGAGCGGCATCACCTTCGGAATCGCTGCCTGCAACGAGGCGATCCGGCTGTCGGAAGCCGGGTGAGTGCTCATGAACTCCGGCGGTGCGCCTTCCGAAGCCTTGGCCATCTTGTTCCACAGCGTGATCGCCGCGTTCGGGTTGTAGCCGGCACGGGCCGCCAGTTCCAGGCCGATCAGGTCCGCTTCGTTTTCATTGCTGCGGCTGTTGGGCAAGGTCATGCCGTAGTTGGCCACGGTATCGGCCAGCGCCAGGCTGTCCTGGCCCAGGCCGAACAACGCACCGGCGCCCTGCTTGGCCATCTCGATGCCGTAGGCCTTGGACATGGCTTCGCGGCCATGCTCACGCAAGGCGTGGGCGATTTCATGGCCCATCACCGCGGCCAGTTCATCGTCGGTGAGCTTGAGGTTGTCGATCAACGCGCTGTACACGAAGATCTTGCCGCCAGGCCCGCAGTTGGCGTTCATCTCATCGCTCTTGATCAGGTTCACTTCCCACTTCCACTGCGCCGCATCCGGGCGGAAGGTCGGCGCCTGGGCGATCAGGCGATTGGCGATCGCCTGCACGCGCTTGGCATTGGCGCTGGTCTTGTCCAACTGGCCTTTGCTGCTGGCCTCGCCCAGGGTCTGCTGGTAGGACTGGGCATACATCTGGTCGACTTCCTGGCTCGACAGCATGCTGAACATATATTGCTTGCGCTCAACCCCGACCGCGCCGCCGCTGGTGGTGTTGACCGACTGACACCCGGCCAGCAACACGCCTGCCGCCAATACACTTACGGCCAATGATTTCTTCATCAATACACTCTCCCTGAAAAGACGCCCTGAAAACATGGCGCGTATCGTAGGCGCTCATTTGTATCGGCGCCAGATACAACAGACGTGTAACCGATGAATTTCGGACACATCTCACACGCCCGGCAACTTCAGTGAGCAACCGGCCTCAGGCTCAGGCCGGGGTCAGGCACTCCGGCCCGTTGAGCTTGGGATCATTGACCATGTTGGCCAGGACTCGCTCACGCAATGGGACCGGCTCACTGGCCAGCAAGCCTTGCAACACATGCAAGGGCGTCTCGGGATCGAGCCAGGCGGCCTGACCCGCCGCGTCCAGAATCAACGGCCGGCGCTGATTCTGGGCGGCCTGGGTCACCACTGCCGTACTCAGCCACACCTGCTCCTGCACCGGGTACGCCTCCCAGATCGCTGCAAAAAACAGGGTCGAGCCCTCCCCCGGCGTCAGCCAGTACGGACGCTTGCGCTGGGTGCCGCGCCATTCGTAAAAGCCGTTGGCGGGCAGCAGGCAACGGCGCTGGCGAAATGCTTCGCGAAACATCGGTTGCTCGGCCAGGGTTTCGGCACGGGAATGGGCCGGGGTGCGGGAAAGGTCAGTCAGCCAGGGCGGCGTCAGGCCCCAGCGCGCCCGTGCCAGGGTGCGCTGGCCGTCATTTAGGCGCTGGATCAGCACCGAATCATTCGGGGAGATGTTCCACTGGGCCTGCTGGTCGGTCGGAAAGCCCGGCAGGGCAGCAAAGGTAGGGTTCCAGCGAAACAGGGCATAACGTCCACACATGGGGCAACACGACTCTTGGGTAAACCGACCGACAGCCTAACAGACCAATACGTCGGGGAAGCTGTCGGGTTCGTCGCCGGGCAGGGGTTGCGCACCGATATAGGCGGTAATCAGCTCGCGGGCTTCAGCCGCCAGGTCGTTGTCCACTTCCAGCCCCAGCAGGCCGAAGATCGGCAACTCCCCCGTGCCGCCGAGCAAATGGCGCCCTACCAGGTGCGCCTCGATGCCCTCGCTGGCGAGCATTTGCTGCAGCAACTCGCCTTCCATCAGGTTTTCCGGTTCGTAGATTCGCTGCATGGGCGTACCTGTTATTCGTTTTCACTGCGGGTTTCGAGCATCCACTCTTCACCATGGACCTGCAGGTTGAAAATGATCGGTCGGCAACACACCTGACAGTCCTCGATGTATGTCTGATCACCGCCGGATAAATCCACCGCGGTCTCTACCGCCTCACCACAATAAGGACAATCGTACAGAGCAGTTTCCAGCATCGCAGTCTCCCAGGTGACTTGTGCGTATAATCGCCGGTCTATTTACAGGGCTATTTTCCGGCCGGGCCAATTGCCCGGACGCTCCCTGGTATTTCCTTTACTTACCCTAGCCGTTTCTAACAAGAGAGCATGATGGGCGAATTCGATACCATCCGACCTTACAACGACAGCGAAGTCCCGGCAGTGCTGGCCCGGCTGTTCAGTGACAAGGCCTTTCTGGACATCCTGACCCACTTCCGCTTCCCGCGCTTTGCCGGCGCCCTGGGCTGGCTGCTCAAGCCGATGATCGCGCGCAAACTGCGCCGCGAGTTCGCCGGTGTCACCACCGTGGCCACGCTTCAGGACAAAGTCGAGTATTACGTCGACCACACCATTGACCGGGCGACCGACGGCGTGACCTACACCGGCGTCGAACAGCTCAAATCCGGCACCGCCTACCTGTTCCTGGCCAACCACCGCGACATCGTGATGGACCCGGCCTTCGTCAACTATGCCGTCTACCACGCCGGCCTGCCGACGCCACGCATCGCCATCGGCGATAACCTGCTGCAAAAGCCGTTTGTCAGTGACCTGATGCGCCTGAACAAGAGCTTCATCGTGCACCGTTCGATCACCGGGCGAAAGGAGAAGATGGCGGCGTTCAACCTGCTGTCGGCCTATATCAACCATTCGATCCGCAACGACTGCCAGTCGATCTGGATCGCCCAGGCCGAAGGCCGCGCCAAGGACGGGGATGACCGCACCGAGTCGGCGATCCTCAAGATGTTCCATGTCAGCCGCAAGGACGAGCCGTTTGCCGAAGTGATCCAGTCACTCAACCTGACGCCGGTGTCCATCAGCTACGAGTACGACCCGTGCGATGCCGCCAAGGCCCGCGAACTGTATATCCGCGCCACCACCGGCACCTACGTCAAGGCGCAAGGCGAGGATGACGTCAGCATTGCCCTGGGCATCACCGGCTACAAAGGCCGCGTACATATCAACTTCGCGCCGCCGATTACCGAGCGTTTCGAAGACACCAAGGTCCTGGCCGTGGAAATGGATCGGCAGATTCTCGGCGGCTACCGGCTGTTCCCGGTGCACTACCTGGCGTACGCCCAGTGGAGCGATGCCGACCCGCAGTTGCAGGTGCCGAAGGCGGCCGACGTGTTCCCGGCGGATGAACTGGCCAAGGCGAAGGCGGAGTGGGAGCGGCGCTTGAACGAATGCCCGGCCGAGCACCGGCCTTTCCTGGTGGTGCAATACGCGACGCCAGTGCGCAATCAGTATCGGGTCAAGGCTGGAATCCCGCTGTAACCACCGATCAAGAAAATATGGGAGGAGGCAAGCCCCCTCCCACATTGGTTCTGCGTTTTTTTAGATTCGGGTGCTGAGCCAGGAAGTAGCCAGCGCCAGTCCAAGGCAGGCGAACCCGATGCGGTAAGCCACACGGTGCGCCCGCTCGGTGCGCACATCCAGGAACAGCATGGGCTGGTCGATTGCGCGATCTTCACTTTGCGCCGTCAGTTCAGCCATGGCGCGTTGCTCGCGCAGGCGGGTGATGAACAGCAGCGCAGCGCCTGGGCAGGCCACTGATAAAGCCACGGCATTGATCAATAGTGCGGGCAGCGCCATCGCAAACCTCGATGAAACAGTCTGTGGGTATCGGTTCAGATACAAACCTTGACGGTAGTGGCCTCGAGCACCAAAACCGCTCCATCTCCCATGGACGGCTAATGTATCCAGTAATTTACGCCGTCACCTGAACGTCACCTTAACAAGCCACTCTGTTGCCCTTCGAACATTCAGGAGCTTGTCATGCTGCACGCGCACAACCAGGATCGGCTGTATCTGATTGCCCAAAGCGACGAGCAGGAGGCGCTGATCGGCGGCCTGGCGTTCAACGTGCAGGACCGCCACTGGCTGGTGTATTGCGCCCTTGGCGGGCACCAGCATGCGGACTTGCCCGAGGCCGATCTGTTGACGGGGGTGAGCATGCTGGACTTTTGTATCGACACGGCCGCGTGAAACTGAAGGCATAAAAAAACCGGACTCATCGCTGAGCCCGGTTTTTTTGTTTGAGCGATTACTGCGAGCTGAGCAATGAACCGATGCTTGGGTCCTTGAACAGGCGGGTCAAGGCATCGCTCAGGACGTCGCTGACCAGCCTGGTGTTGGTTTCCTGGTTAGGCGACATGCCGAAGCGCTGGTTCAGCGACGCACCGTAACGGCCGCTGTAGCGACGGGTGCCGGCGGTGACGTCGGACTTGAAGGTGGCGCCAATGGACGCCTCGGTCACGTAAAGACCGTCTTTAGGCGACTGATACTTCAACTCGGCCAGGGTGATCGTCAACTGCGGAGCGCCCGGCGCGTTGGGGCTGGGGGTGAAACCCAGCAGGCGCACGGCCGCTTCCGCCTGGGCTTGCAGCTTGGGCAGCACGTCTTGAGCGTTCACCGACACCAGGGCGGTTTCCGGGTACAGGCCACCGCGCGAACCGAGTGTCGGCGACGGACGACCGTCCACCACCCGTACCGACACCGGCTGGCCATGGCCCACCGGGGCCAGCTGCGTGGTGATTTTCGGTTCCGGGGTCAGTTGCTGCGGGCTGTTGGCGCAGCCAACCAGGGTCAAGCTGGTCACAGTGATCAAACCGAACAACAGGCGTTGCAACATGCGCTTCTCTCCAGAAATCAGGTACCGACAGGCCGGCAGTATAGCGGGGCGCCCCTGCAGGGAACTAGCGTCAGTTACAACCTGTGACCCGGGGCTTCGCCTGCGGTTCGATGTCACCGATATGTCATAGCCGTTACATGGGCTCGTCATCCCGGGCTGGCATGCTTGGCCTCAATCTCAGGAGGTTGATCGCCATGCATTTTCTCTGGTCGCTGTTTACGCGCAAGCCCGCCCTTCGCCAGTTCGCCCTGCTCGATGCGCAAGGCCGTTGCCAGGCGTTCAAAGCGTGCTGCCAGCCTCCCGTCGGCGAAGGCTGGGTGGAAATCGAAGAAATTCGCCTGAGCTGGATGCATCATCCGTTGCCGGCTCGCGCCCGTGTAAGCCCACGCCCTGCGCGGTCGCTACGTCACCAGGCGTTGGCCGCCTGACCGAACGCCTAATAAAAGTCATAAAACCCGCCCATTTCCCCGGCGTTCTTCGCTACAATCTCCCCCCGATTATAAGGACGTCTCCTGATCGGGCCTCGCAGCATCGTTAATGCCTCGGTATTAACCCCAAGAATCGCCCACAGAGAGCCGCCCACACAGATCCTGTGAAGCTGGCGCGCTTGCTGTTTCCTTTGCAATCCACCCGCCTTTACCGAATCTGCCAGAGCTGCCATTGCGCTCGGCCACTTGAGTTGTTTGCCCGTTTTGCCGCGTGTCGGCAGAGGTTTGCGGGCCAGGTGCCAGGCCGGGGCAGCCCTTTTTTGAGGTTCACGTCTTCAAAAGAGCGTGAAAAAAACGGGTTTTCACAACTTCACAAGAGTGTGGCGAGCAAATGAATAGTTTGGCGTTTGTACAAGCACCATCAGCGTCTGGAACAGCCCAACCACACAGGCCCGAGTACTCCGCAAACACCGGAGCTTGAGCCTGTCCGCTACGGATTGATTGCACGAATCGCACGCTTTGACCATAAGTCGAATTGCCACAGGCGCCCATGAATGCGTTCATAGGCAGATCAGGCCGGGCAGGAAGCGTGTGCTGAATGTGCAAGGAATTGCGAAACGGACATGGCGATCCTGGCCATGGGTAACCTGGGGCAACACGTGAAACGCCCCGTCACTCCTGGCAGCCATGCCGTCAATTTGGTGCTGCAGATTTTGGAGACGCGTTAAATGGCGCATAACGAAGCAGTCGACGTAGTACTGGTAGGGGCCGGCATCATGAGTGCCACCCTGGCCGTACTGCTCAAAGAGCTCGACCCCGGCCTCAAGCTGGAAGTCGTTGAGCTGATGGACTCGGGTGCCGCGGAAAGTTCCAACCCGTGGAACAACGCCGGTACCGGCCACGCCGGGCTGTGTGAGCTGAACTACACGCCCCAGGCCGCCGATGGCTCCATCGACATAAAGAAAGCCGTGCACATCAACACCCAGTTCGAGGTGTCGAAGCAGTTCTGGGCCTACCTGACCAGGAAGGGCACCTTTGGCTCGTCCAAGTCCTTTATCAGCCCGGTGCCGCACCTGAGCTTCGTGCAGGGCGAAAAAGGCGTGGAGTTCCTCAGGAAGCGCTTTGAAACCCTCAGCCAGCACCATGCGTTCTCGGACATGCACTACACCGAAGACCGCAGCGAAATGGCCGAGTGGATGCCGCTGATGATGCCGGGGCGCCCGCTCGACGAAAAAATCGCGGCCACCCGTGTGATGAACGGCACCGACGTCAACTTCGGCGCCCTGACCAACCAGTTGCTCACTCACCTGACCAGCTCCCCGGGCGCTCAGGTCAAGTACAGCAAGCGCGTGACCGGCCTCAAGCGTAACGGCGCAGGCTGGACCGTGAGCATCAAGGACGTCAACAGCGGCAACAGCCGCGAAGTGGACGCCAAGTTCGTGTTCCTCGGCGCCGGTGGCGCGGCCCTGCCGCTGCTGCAGGCCTCGGGTATCGAAGAAAGCAAAGGGTTTGGCGGTTTCCCGGTCAGCGGCCAGTGGCTGCGTTGCGACAACCCGGAAGTGGTCAAGCACCACCAGGCCAAGGTCTACAGCCAGGCCGCTGTGGGCTCGCCGCCGATGTCCGTGCCGCACCTGGACACCCGCGTAGTCGACGGCAAGAAATCCCTGCTGTTCGGGCCCTACGCCGGCTTCACCACCAAGTTCCTCAAGCACGGCTCGTTCCTCGACCTGCCGCTGTCGGTTCGCGCCGGCAACATTGGCCCGATGCTGGCCGTGGCCCGCGACAACATGGACCTGACCAAGTACCTGGTCAGCGAAGTGATGCAGTCCATGGAGCAGCGCCTGGAATCCCTGCGTCGCTTCTACCCTGAAGCGAAAGCCGAAGACTGGCGCCTGGAAGTGGCCGGCCAACGGGTGCAGATCATCAAGAAAGACCCGAAGAAAGGCGGCGTGCTGCAATTTGGCACCGAGCTGGTCGCGGCTAAAGATGGCTCACTGGCAGCACTGCTGGGTGCGTCCCCAGGCGCTTCGGTGACCGTGTCGATCATGCTGGAACTGATCGAGCGGTGCTTCCCGCAGAAAACTGCCGGTGAGTGGGCGACCAAGCTGCACGAGATCTTCCCGGCACGGGAGAAGGTCCTGGAGACTGATGCCGAGCTGTATCGCAAGATCAATACGCAGAACAACATCAGCCTCGAACTGGTTGAATCTGCCGCCGAGACCGGTAGGAGCGAGCTTGCTCGCGAAGATCGTTAACGATAACGCAGCGCATCTGGTTTAACGCGGCGTTCTCTGTTTTTTCGCGAGCAAGCTCGCTCCTACAGTAAAAAGCAAAAACGCCCCGTTCTCGCGATGAGAACGGGGCGCTTTTTGTGGCCGGGAATAATCAGCCGCGGGCGTTGTCGATCAGCTCGATATAGTCGGCGGCGTTGCGCTGGTCCTTGATCAGGTCGACAAAGGTCTGGCCGTGCTCATCCTTGCCATCCAGGTCCAAACCGGCCGCCTTGAAGAAAACCAGGAAGCGTTCGAAGTCGTCGATACGCAGGCCACGGTAGGCCTTGATCAGTTTGTGCAGGGACGGGGAAGTCGCGTCAACCGGCTCGAAGTCCAGGAACAACTTGATCTGGTCGTCGCCGATCTCGTCACCAATCACCTGTTTCTTATCTTTACGCATTACCGACTCCAGCCAGCAGACATTTACACGGGGTTTGAAGTCTACCTGCGAGGCGCAGGCTTCGAAAGCGGTGAAGAACCAATGTGGACGGGGGCAAGCCCTTCCCACATTGGTTCTTCAGTGTTTTTGCTATTTGCTACGAACAGCACCGGTATGCAAATCCGCCCAGACATGCCCGTTGGCGTAACTGAGGAACTGCACATACACCGCGTCATTGCGCAGCAGGTCGACAATCACTCGGTACTGGGCCACCGGGTAGGACAGGGTCAAGGTTTTGCTCTTGTCATCGTAGACCGGCTTTTTCAAGCTTTTGCTTTCGGCATCGAAGTTGAGCACCACCTGGCTGATAGTCGCGCCTTTGTTCAGGGACTTGCCCTTGAGACGGATCATCAGCGGCGAGGTCACCGGGATCGGTTGTTGCGTGGATTGACGCTGGTTGCCCACCACCACCGCATACTCGGTGACTTGCAGCAGTTGCTGCTGGTCAGGGGTTTCGGCGCGCAGGGTCAGATCGTCCGGCGGCAGGAACTGCGCATGCATCGGCGCAGGCGCCGCAGCCAGCGGCAGACTGAGGGTCAACGCCAGGGCGGCGCAGGTGCGTATCAACAGGCTCATGGGCCGCTCCGCAAGAGGTGGCCCAGCACTGTAGCTCAATCGAACTGGGCAAGCATCCAGCGTTGATACTCGGCCACATTGGCGTCGCCTTCACGGGGCGCCCAATCGGCCAGTTCGCCTTCGCCCACCGGCCGATAAGGCCCGGCCTTGCACTCGAACATCACCGTGTCGGGGGCGAGCACCACCAGGCCATGGAACACGCCGGGCGGCAGGTCGACGCCCGAGCATTCGCCGCCGGCCTGCATCACGCGCTTGGCGAGCACCTCGCCGGTGTCGCTGAACACCAGCAAGCCCAAGCGACCCTGGAGGACCAGCAAGGTTTCCGCCTTATCCGCGCTCAAGTGCCGATGTGGCGGCACATACGTGCTGGGCTGCAGGCCCACGGCCAGGCGATGGCACGGTTCTTCCATCTGATGAAAGTTGTGATGATGCCGGCCACGGGGGCTGGCGCCCGCTTTCTCGGCCAACTCGGCAAACAGCGTCTGATCAAGAAAGCGAGTCATAGGTTACATACCTTTGACGGCGTAGATTCCATTGGCGTTGCGCCAGTAGCCCTTGTAATCCATACCGTAACCGAAGATGTAGCGATCGATGCACGGCAGGCCGACGAAATCGGCTTTCAACTCGGGACGGGCCTTGCGGTCGTGGTCTTTGTCGATCAGCACGGCGGTGTGCACCTTACGTGCGCCAGCGTGTTTGCAGAAGTCGATGATCGCGCCCAGGGTGTGGCCCTCATCGAGGATGTCGTCGATGATCAGCACATCGCGGTCGATGAACGAAACTTCCGGCTTGGCTTTCCAGAACAGGTCACCGCCGCTGGTTTCGTTGCGATAGCGGGTGGCGTGCAGGTAGGACGCTTCCAACGGGAACTGCAGGTGAGTCAGCAATTTGCCGGCGAAGATCAGGCCACCGTTCATCACGCAGAAGACCACCGGGTTGGTGTCGGCCATTTCGCGGGTGATGTGTGCGCCAACCTTAGCGATCGCTGCTTCGACTTGCGCTTCGGTGTACAGGCAGTCAGCCTCGCGCATGATTTGACGGATATGCTCGAGATCAGCGGACATGGCGCTCTCCAAGGGGTGCTGTGGCAAGAAAAGCGGGCGAAGGTACGCTTCTCATGCGCTCCGAGCAAGCCTTAATGGACTAACGTACTAGATGTCTATAGGACAACACCCTCGGATAGATTAATCTAGGCCGGTTTTTTTGCCCGCCGCCGGAGCCTTTCCCATGCCCACTCGCGAGATCCGCCACCCGCTGATCCGACACAAACTCGGCCTTATGCGCCGTGCCGACATCAGCACGAAGAATTTCCGTGAGCTTGCTCAGGAAGTTGGAGCGCTGCTCACTTACGAAGCCACCAAAGATTTGCCCCTGGAAACCTACGACATCGAAGGTTGGGCAGGCACTGTCCAGGTCGAGAAAATCGCCGGTAAGAAAATTACCGTGGTGCCGATCCTGCGTGCCGGTATCGGCATGCTCGAAGGCGTGCTCAGCCTGATCCCGGGCGCCAAGGTCAGCGCCGTCGGCGTCGCCCGCAACGAAGAAACCCTGCAGGCCCACACTTATCTGGAAAAACTCGTACCGGAAATCAACGAGCGCCTGGCCATGATCATCGACCCGATGCTCGCTACCGGCAGCTCCATGGTTGCCACCATCGACCTGCTGAAAAAAGCCGGTTGCCGGGACATCCGCGCCATGGTGCTGGTGGCCGCGCCCGAAGGCATCGCCGCCGTCGAGAAAGCCCACCCGGACGTGCAGATCTACACCGCTTCCATCGATGAGCGCCTGAACGAACACGGTTACATCATCCCAGGCCTGGGCGATGCCGGTGACAAGATCTTCGGCACCAAGCAGAAGGACGCGTGAGCATGCAGGATGAATTCAACGACCCGCTTTGGCGCCAGATCCTGTCTGGCGCACAGATGCTCTTCGTAGCATTTGGCGCGCTGGTGTTGATGCCACTGATCACAGGTCTTGATCCAAACGTCGCCCTGTTCACCGCCGGCCTGGGCACGCTGTTGTTCCAACTGGTGACAGGGCGGCAGGTGCCGGTCTTCCTGGCGTCGAGCTTTGCCTTCATTACCCCGATCATTCTTGCCAAGGGCCAGTTCGGCCTCGCAGCGACCATGGGCGGGGTGATGGCGGCCGGTTTTGTCTATACCTTCCTCGGCCTGGCCGTGAAGATCAAAGGCACCGGTTTCATCGACCGCCTGCTGCCACCCGTGGTGATCGGCCCGGTGATCATTTCCATCGGCCTGGCCATGGCACCGATTGCCGCGAACATGGCGATGGGTAAATCCGGCGATGGCGCCGAGTTGATTCATTACCAGACGGCGATGATGATCTCGATGCCGGCGCTGCTGACCACGTTGATCGTCGCGGTGTTCGGCAAGGGTATCTTCCGCCTGGTGCCGATCATCTCCGGCGTGCTGGTGGGCTTTGCCATGGCGTTCTACTTCGGCGTGGTCGACACGGCGAAGATCGCCGCCGCCCCGTGGTTCGCCCTGCCCCACTTCACCGCGCCGGAGTTCAACTGGCAGGCGATCCTGTTTATCGTCCCAGTGGCCCTGGCCCCGGCGATCGAACACATCGGCGGCGTGATTGCGGTGGGCAGCGTGACCGGTCGCGACTACCTGAAGAAGCCTGGCCTTCACCGCACCCTGCTCGGTGACGGGATCGCCACCACGGCCGCCGGCCTGTTTGGCGGCCCGCCGAACACCACCTACGCCGAAGTGACGGGCGCGGTGATGCTGACCAAGAACTACAACCCAAAGATCATGACCTGGGCGGCAGTGTTTGCCATCAGCCTGGCGTTCATCGGCAAATTCGGCGCACTGCTGCAAAGCATCCCGGTGCCGGTGATGGGCGGGATCCTGTGCCTGCTGTTCGGCTCGATTGCCGCGGTGGGGATGAACACCTTGATCCGCCACAGGATCGACCTGGGTGAAGCGCGCAATCTGGTGATTGTGTCGGTGACCCTGGTGTTCGGGATTGGTGGGGTGCTGGTGGGAACCGGGACCGGTCCGGATGACTTCGGCCTGAAAGGCATTGCCCTGTGTGCGGTGGTAGCGATTGGCCTGAACCTGTTGCTGCCGGGCAATGATGGCTGGAAGAACAAGAAGCCGGATGAGCCGCTGATCTAACACATATGGCAGAACCTAATGTGGGAGGGGGCAAGCCCTAATGCCAGTCAGTTAAGGCTTTTTGTAGGAGCGAGCTTGCTCGCGAAAAACTCACAGGCGCCGCGTTCATTCAGGAAGCACGCGTTATCGTTGACGTTTTTCGCGAGCAAGCTCGCTCCTACAGGAGGCGATGTACGCTTAACTGACTGGCATTAGGGCAAGCCCCCTCCCACATTTTTTGATCTTCAGTGTGGCTTAGAGCTCACCCAACCCATCGATCAGCGCCTGGTTCTGCTCCGGCGTACCGATGCTGATCCGCAGGAACTGGGCAATCCGCTCCTGTTTGAAGTGCCGCACGATCACCCCTTGCTCACGCAGCTTGGCCGCCAGGCCGGCTGCGTCGTGCCGTGGGTGGCGGGCAAAGATGAAGTTGGCTGCTGACGGCAGCACTTCAAAGCCCTTGCCTTCCAGTTGCGCGACCAATTGGTCGCGACTGTCGATGACCAACCGGCACGTCTTCTCGAAGTACTCCCGGTCCTCGAACGCCGCCGCCGCGCCGACAATCGCCAGGCGATCCAGCGGATAGGAGTTGAAGCTGTTCTTGACCCGCTCCAGCGCCTCGATGAGGTCCGGGTGGCCCACGGCCAGGCCCACGCGCAAACCGGCCAGTGAGCGCGATTTGGACAGGGTCTGGGTCACCAGCAGGTTCGGGTAGCGGTCCACCAGGCTGATGGCTGTTTCGCCGCCAAAGTCGATATAGGCTTCATCGACCACCACCACCGAATCCGGGCTGGCCTTGAGAATCTGCTCCACGGCGTCCAGCGCCAGCACACAGCCGGTGGGCGCGTTCGGGTTGGGGAAGATGATCCCGCCGTTGGGCCTGGTGTAGTCCGCTACGCGGATCTGGAACTGCTCGTCCAACGGCACCGGGTCGGACTTGATGCCGTAGAGGCCGCAGTACACCGGATAGAAGCTGTAGCTGATATCCGGGAACAGCAACGGCAGCTCGTGCTGGAACAGGCCGTGGAAGATGTGTGCCAGGACTTCATCGGAGCCGTTACCGAGGAACACCTTGCCGGCGTCTATCCCGTAGTACTTGGCCACGGCCTGCTTGAGCAGGTCGCTGTTGGGGTCCGGGTACAGGCGCAGGTTGTCGTTCAACTCGGCCTGCATCGCAGCCAGCGCCTTGGGCGACGGGCCGTAGGGGTTTTCATTGGTGTTGAGCTTGACCAGCCTGGTCAGCTTCGGTTGCTCGCCGGGCACGTAAGGCACGAGGTCCTTGACGAAGGGGCTCCAGAATTTGCTCATGTGTTATTTCCCCTCTTCCAGGATTCGATACTCAGCGCTACGGGCGTGGGCGCTCAGGGATTCACCACGGGCCAGCACCGAGGCGGTCTTGCCCAACTCGGACGCGCCTTGTGGCGAGCAGAAGATGATCGACGAACGCTTCTGGAAGTCATACACCCCCAGCGGCGACGAGAAGCGCGCGGTGCCAGAGGTTGGCAAGACGTGGTTGGGGCCGGCGCAGTAGTCGCCCAGGGCTTCGCTGGTGTGGCGGCCCATGAAGATCGCACCCGCATGGCGAATCGACGGCAGCCAGGCCTGTGGATCGGCCACGGACAGCTCCAGGTGCTCCGGCGCGATACGGTTGGCCACTTCGATAGCCTGCTCCATGTCACGCACCAGGATCAGCGCGCCACGGCCATTGATCGATTTCTCGATGATCTCGGCACGGTCCATGGTCGGCAGCAGCTTATTGATGCTGGCGGCGACCTTGTCGAGGAACTCGGCGTCCGGGCTGACCAGGATCGCCTGGGCGTCCTCATCGTGCTCGGCCTGGGAGAACAGGTCCATGGCGATCCAGTCCGGGTCGGTCTGGCCGTCGCACACCACGAGGATTTCCGAAGGGCCAGCGATCATGTCGATACCGACCTGGCCGAACACGTGGCGCTTGGCAGTGGCCACGTAGATGTTGCCGGGGCCGACCACCTTGTCGACCTTCGGCACGCTTTCGGTGCCATAAGCCAGGGCGGCAACCGCTTGGGCACCGCCGATGGTGAACACGCGGTCGACACCGGCAATGCAGGCGGCAGCCAGTACCAGTTCGTTGATTTCACCGCGCGGGGTCGGTACCACCATGACCACTTCGGTGACGCCGGCCACCTTGGCGGGAATCGCGTTCATCAACACCGACGAGGGGTACGAGGCCTTACCACCCGGCACGTACAAGCCGGCACGGTCCAGGGGCGTGACCTTCTGGCCCAGTACGGTGCCGTCAGCCTCGGTATAGCTCCAGGAGTCCTGCTTCTGTTTTTCGTGGTAGCTGCGCACTCGGGTCGCGGCGACTTCGAGGGCCTGGCGCTGGGGCGCGGTGATGCGCGTCAGGGCCAGTTCCAGGCGTTCGCGGGGCAGGATCAGGTCGGACATGGACTTGACGTCCAGACCGTCGAACTGCCGGGTGAAATCCACCAGCGCCGCATCACCGCGCTCGCGCACGGCCTTGATAATGTCGAGGACCCGCTGGTTGACCGAGTCGTCGGACACGCTTTCCCAGCTCAGCAGATGATCCAGATGATGGGCGAAATCCGGGTCGGCAGCGTTGAGTCGGGCAATTGCAGTGGACGTGGTCATAGCGAGGGCCTCAATAGAATTGGCAAAAACTCAGGCGCCCTAAACTAGCAGTCGTTTCCGCTTGGGCACCTGAGAATTCTGGCTATGAGGCGGATAGACGGGCGCAGCTTTTCAGCTACGCGGGTGAGTCAACCGCGGTGTCGAGACTCCACTGCCTTGCGCAGGGTGTCAATCAACGCCTGGATACGGGCGTGCTGCATCTTCATCGACGCTTTGTTGACGATCAGCCGAGAGCTGATGTCGGCGATAAAGTCCTGTGGTTCGAGACCGTTGGCACGCAGGGTGTTGCCGGTGTCGACCACGTCGATGATCTTGTCGGCCAGGCCGATCAGCGGCGCCAGCTCCATCGAGCCGTAGAGCTTGATGATGTCGACCTGGCGGCCTTGCTCGGCGTAGTAGCGCTTGGCGACGTTGACGAACTTGGTGGCCACGCGCAGGCGGCCTTTAGGCTCGACATCACCGACACGGCCGGCGGTCATCAGCTTGCACAGGGCAATACGCAGGTCCAGCGGCTCGTACAGGCCTTGGCCGCCGTATTCCATCAGCACGTCTTTACCGGCGACACCGAGGTCGGCTGCACCATGTTCAACATAGGTCGGCACGTCGGTAGCCCGTACGATCAGCAGGCGAACGTCGTCCTGGGTCGTTGGGATGATCAGCTTGCGGCTCTTGTCCGGATTCTCGGTCGGCACGATGCCCGCTTCAGCCAGAAGCGGCAAAGTGTCGTCAAGGATGCGGCCCTTGGACAGTGCGATGGTCAACATGGGAAACGTCAGTCCTTCATCAGGCTATTGCTGCCCGGTCGCAAACGGCGCCAGACACAGATCGAGGCCATGACAGCCTCGATTTGAAACAAACCAGTGTCTGTAGGAGCGAGCGTGCTCGCGAAAAACGTCAACGATAACGCGTTTATTCAGACTCAACGCGGTGCCCACGAGTTCTTCGCGAGCAAGCTCGCTCCTACAATGCAGAGGGACTAGCCCGGTACGCGGCGGATTTTCGCGCCGAGCATCTGCAGTTTTTCTTCGATGCACTCGTAACCACGGTCGATGTGGTAGATGCGGTCGATGAGGGTATCGCCTTCGGCGATCAGCGCCGAGATCACCAGGCTGGCCGACGCGCGCAGGTCGGTGGCCATGACTGGCGCGCCCTTGAGCTTCTCGGTGCCGGTCACGATGGCAGTGTTGCCTTCGACCTGGATCTTCGCGCCCATGCGGTGCAGTTCGTACACGTGCATGAAGCGGTTTTCGAAGATGGTCTCGATCACGGCACCCGTGCCTTCGGCAATGGCGTTCAAGGAGATGAACTGCGCCTGCATGTCGGTCGGGAACGCCGGGTACGGAGCGGTACGCACGTTAACGGCTTTTGGCCGCTTGCCGTGCATGTTCAGCTCGATCCAGTCCTCACCGGTGGTGATTTCGGCACCGGCTTCGCGCAGTTTTTCCAGGACCGCTTCCAGGATGGTCGGATCGGTGTCCTTGACCTTGACGCGACCACCGGTGACGGCGGCAGCCACCAGGTAGGTACCGGTCTCGATGCGGTCCGGCATCACTTTGTAGGTGGCCGGGTGCAGGCGTTTCACACCGTCGATGGTGATGGTGTCGGTGCCGGCGCCGGTGATGTTGGCACCCATGGCGATCAGGAAGTTGGCCAGGTCGACCACTTCAGGCTCGCGCGCAGCGTTTTGCAGCACACTGCGGCCGTTGGCCAGGGCGGCCGCCATCATGATGTTCTCGGTACCGGTCACACTGACGGTATCAAAGAAGAAGTTGGCGCCACGCAGGCCGCCCTCCGGAGCCTTGGCCTTGATGTAGCCGCCTTCGACGTCGATGGTCGCGCCCATGGCCTCGAGGCCACGGATGTGCAGGTCCACCGGACGCGAGCCAATGGCGCAGCCGCCAGGCAATGCGACTTCGGCTTCGCCGAAACGAGCGACCATCGGGCCCAGTACCAGGATCGACGCACGCATGGTTTTTACCAGTTCGTACGGGGCGATCAGGGTCTTGATGGTGCGCGGGTCGATTTCGACGGCCAACTTTTCGTCGATTACCGGCTCGATACCCATGCGACCAAACAGCTCGATCATGGTGGTGATGTCGTGCAGGTGCGGCAGGTTGGCCACGGTCACAGGGCCATCGCACAGCAGGGTCGCAGCCAGGATCGGCAAGGCAGAGTTTTTCGCACCGGAAATGCGAATCTCGCCATCAAGGCGGGCACCGCCGGTAATAATCAATTTATCCATAAGAATCTCGACGCCTTGGGGGCTCAGGTGCGCTCGGCCCAGGCCGCGCGGCTGAAAAATTTCATAGTGACCGCGTGGATGCTGCCATCGGTGATCCACGGGTTCAAATGGGCATAGATCTGCTGCTGACGCTTGACCGGGCTGAGTGCCGCCAGTTCATCGCTAATCACGTTCAGCTGGAAGTTGCAGCCTTCGCCTTCAACTTCTACGTTCGTATCCGGCAGCTTTCCTTCGAGAAAGCTCTTAACTTCTAGGGCCTGCATGATCAACCTCTATCGGCGCCCAGTGCGCACGGGTCGCACATCATACAAAAAAGCCCCGCGCCTGCGAACCCCGCATAGCAGGACTCTGACGGGGGGCTTTATCGATAATGTGTATTAAGGATGCGCCAACAGCTCGGTCAAACCGGAAACTTCGGCGATTTCACGCATGTCTTCGGGCAATGCACGAAGGGTGACCGACTTTTTGGCCGCTTCGGCATCGCGCATGAAACACAGCAGCAACGACAAGCCGACACTGCTGGACTTGGTTACCGCCGAGCAATCCAGCACCAACGCAGGGGCCGTGCTGGTCTTGATCAGCGCCTGGCCCTGCTTGCGCAGGTCAGGCCCGGTGCGGTAATCGAGCACGCCGCTGAGGAACAGCTCGCCCGCGTCGCCGAGACGAACAGCCGACTCGGTCATTGGGCAGGTTTCCCAGCGGCTTTATCGGTCTCTTCCTTGGCCTTGGCGACTTCACCGGCCCAACCATTGATGGTTTTGTCCAGGTCGTTGCCATTGCGCTGCATGGCGTCGGCGAACTGGTCACGGAACAGCTTGCCGATGTTGATGCCATTGATGATCACATTGCGCAGTTTCCACTCGCCATTGATCTTCTCCAACGTGTACTGCACAGGGTAGACGGCACCATTGTTGCCCTTGACACTCATGTTGACACTGGTGCGGTCGCCCGACTCATCCCCGGCGGGAGCGACGGTAATGCCCTGGTTGTTGTACTCAAGCAAAGCGTTGCCATAGAACTGGAACAGGCCGCGCTTGAAGTTTTCCTGGAACGTCTGCATTTGCGCAGGGGTGGCCTTGCGCGAATATTTGACCGTCATGATGCTGCGCGAAATACCTTCAGCATCGACGACCGGGCCGACGATGGTATTCAGTGCTTCGTAGAATTTGCTCGGGTCTTGCTTGTACTGCTCTTTATTGGCAGTCAGGTCAGCCAACATCCTGTTGGTAGTGTCCTGCACCAGTTCGTGCGCAGAACCCGCTGCGTTGGCCATCAACGGCAGCGCTGCCAGCAGTACCAGGAGGCCACGTCGCAAGGTAGAGATCATGTACAGATTCCTCATTTGGCGTCTTTATTGACCGTATTGAGCAGGAATTTACCGATCAGGTCTTCAAGTACCAGCGACGACTGCGTGTCGTGGATGGTCGAGCCATCCTTGAGCAGGGCTGTTTCCCCGCCCACGCTGACACCGATGTACTTCTCGCCCAGCAGACCCGCAGTGAGGATAGATGCAGTGGAGTCGGTCGGCAGATTATCTACCTTCTTGTCCAGTTGCATCGTCACTCGCCCGGTGAAGCTGTCGCGATCCAGATCGATTGCCGTGACCTTGCCGATGGTCACACCGGCCATGGTCACTTTAGCTCTGACAGTCAAACCGGCGATATTGTCGAAGTACGCGTAAAGTTTATAAGTATCGGCGGTGGGGCTGGCCGAAAGGCCGCTGACTCGCAGGGCCAGCAACAGTAAAGCCAGGATGCCAGCCAGCAAGAAAAGGCCGACACCGATTTCCACAGTGCGGTTTTGCATCAGAAATCTCCAAACATCAAGGCGGTCAAAATGAAGTCAAGGCCCAGTACTGCCAACGAGGCGTACACAACGGTCTTGGTGGTGGCGCGACTGATCCCTTCTGAAGTGGGCTCACAGTCATAGCCTTGGAATACGGCGATCCAGGTCACTACAAAGGCGAAGACGATGCTCTTTATGATGCCGTTGAGCACGTCACCGCTGAAGGTCACGCTGTTTTGCATGTTGGCCCAGTAGGAGCCGTCATAGACGCCCAGCCAGTCCACCGCCACCCACGAGCCGCCCCAGATACCGACCACGCTGAAGATCATCGCCAGCAACGGCAGGGAAATAAAGCCGGCCCACAGGCGCGGGGCAACAATGTACTTGAGCGGGTCCACGCCGATCATTTCCAGGCTGGACAACTGCTCGGTGGACTTCATGTTGCCGATTTCGGCGGTCAACGCAGAACCTGCACGCCCGGCGAACAGCAACGCAGTCACGACCGGCCCCAGCTCACGCAGCAGCGTCAGGGCAACCATCTGCCCCACTGCCTGCTCCGAACCGTAGCTGGACAGGATATTGAAGCCCTGCAACGCCAGCACCATCCCGATGAACACCCCGGAGACCACAATGATCACCAGGGACATCACGCCCACCGAATGCAACTGCTTGATCAACAGGCCGAAGCCGCCACCAATGCCACCGCGGCCGAGCAACGCGTGGAACAGGAAAATCGTCGAGCGGCCCAGCACTTCGACGATGTCGATACCGGATCGACCGAAAAGGCGAACCTTCTCGATAAGAGATGTCTTGCGCATCAGCGCTTCCCCAGAAGGTCTGAGCGGTAATCCGCTGCCGGAAAGTGAAAAGGCACGGGGCCATCGGGATCGCCGGTCATGAATTGGCGAATACGCGGGCTGTCGGCGTTCATCAGTTCTTCAGGCGTACCCTGCCCCAGCACCTGGCCATCGCCGACTACATAAAGGTAATCGGCAATGCTCGCGGTTTCTGCAAGGTCGTGGGAGACCACGATGCTGGTGATACCCAGGGCATCGTTGAGCAGACGGATCAGGCGTACCAGCACGCCCATGGCAATCGGATCCTGGCCGACGAAGGGCTCGTCGTACATGAGGATCTGCGGGTCGAGGGCAATGGCGCGCGCCAGGGCCACGCGGCGCTTCATGCCGCCGGACAGTTCGTCGGGCATCAGGTCGATGGCGCCGCGAAGGCCCACGGCCTGCAATTTCAGCAACACAATGTCACGAATCATTTCATCGGACAGCTGGGTATGCACCCGCAACGGAAATGCCACGTTCTCGAACACATCGAGGTCGGTAAACAGCGCACCGCTCTGGAACAGCACCCCCATATGCTTGCGCGCATCGAACAGATCGCTGCGCGACAGTGTCGGCAGGTTCTGGCCGTTGACCCATACTTCACCGGCGCTGGGGCGCAATTGCATGCCCATCAGACGCAGCAGCGTGGTCTTGCCGCAACCGGACGGACCCATGATGCCCGTGACCTTGCCGCGGGGAATGCGAATATCGACGTTATTGAAGATGCTGCGCGTCCCGCGCTTGAAGGTCAGTCCCTTCAGCTCGACCGCGTAGGCGTTATCGGCACTCATCTAAACTCCTTGGGATGCAGCCTCTCACTCAGACACCATGCATGCGACAAACGTTTGCAACGGTGACGCATATAGATAGCCACATGGGCTGGGCGGACCGAACTGGCGGCGAACTATATCACTGCTGGTACAGGGCGCCCAAGGCCGGAACTGCGCTAGTTCAGTTTAAGGACAGGGAAAAAACGTTGCTGGCTATGTTACTGAGGATCGATCTCAGGCATTCGTTGAATAAAGCCTGACGAACTTGCGTGAGGGAATTGATCATTACCGCTATAATCGCCGACTTTTCGTCAGGCTATACGACTTCAGACATGAGCCAATCCAGCGACCTTATTCAATCCGCGCAACGCACCATCCGCCTCGAAGTTGAAGCCGTAGAAGGCTTGCTGGCCCATATCGACGCAGATTTCGTACGCGCCTGCGAGATGATCCTGGCCAGCAAGGGCCGTGTTGTCGTGGTTGGCATGGGCAAATCGGGCCACGTCGGCAACAAGATCGCCGCCACCCTGGCCAGCACCGGGACTACCGCATTTTTCGTGCATCCGGCCGAAGCCAGCCACGGCGACATGGGCATGATCACCAAGGATGACATCATCCTGGCGCTGTCCAACTCCGGCACCACCAACGAAATCGTGACCCTGCTGCCGCTGATCAAGCGCCTGGGCATCAAGATGATCAGCCTCACCGGCAACCCGGAATCCACCCTGGCCAAGGCCGCCGACGTGAACCTGAATGTTCACGTGGACCACGAGGCCTGCCCGCTGAACCTGGCGCCGACCTCCTCCACCACCGCCGCCCTGGTCATGGGCGACGCCCTGGCCGTGGCGCTGCTGGAAGCCCGTGGATTCACCGCTGAAGACTTCGCATTTTCCCACCCGGGTGGTGCCTTGGGCCGCCGCCTGCTGCTGAAAGTGGAAAACGTCATGCATTCGGGCGAGGAATTGCCCCACGTCCAGCGCGGCACCCTGCTGAAGGACGCGCTGATGGAAATGACCCGCAAGGGCCTGGGCATGACCGTGATCCTGGAAGCCGACGGGCGCCTGGCCGGGGTATTCACTGACGGTGACCTGCGCCGCACCCTGGACCGCACCATCGATATCCGCACCGCGACCATCGACGCCGTGATGACCCCCCATGGCAAGACTGCACGCCCTGAAATGCTGGCGGCCGAAGCTTTGAAGATCATGGAAGACCACAAGATCGGCGCGCTGGTGGTGGTCGATAGCGACGACCACCCGGTTGGCGCCCTGAACATGCACGACTTGCTGCGTGCGGGAGTGATGTAAATGACCAGCGACCTGTTGCAACGCGGCAAACACATCAAACTGGCGATTTTCGACGTTGACGGCGTGCTGACCGATGGCCGCCTGTACTTTCTCGAAGATGGCAGCGAATTCAAGACGTTCAATACCCTCGACGGCCAGGGCATCAAGATGCTGATGGCTTCGGGCGTGCAAACGGCGATTATCAGCGGCAGAAAAACCCCCGTTGTGGAACGCCGCGCACAAAACCTCGGTATTCCTCACCTGTATCAGGGCCGCGAGGATAAACTGGCGGTTCTGGACGAGCTTCTTGGCCAACTCAACCTAAGCTATGAGCAGGTCGCCTATCTGGGCGATGATCTGCCCGACTTGCCGGTCATTCGCCGAGTGGGCCTGGGCATGGCCGTCGCCAATGCGGCGACGTTTGTTCGCGAGCACGCCCATGGCGTCACCACCGCCCGTGGCGGCGAAGGTGCCGCCCGCGAGTTCTGTGAACTGATCCTGCGAGCCCAGGGCAGTCTTGAAGCGGCCCACGCCGCCTACCTATAGAGCGTTTTATGCTGAGTAAAAAGATTCGCAACTTCCTGCTATTCGGAGTCATCGCCGCACTGTTCCTCGCGGTGGGCTACTGGAATATCAGCCCGGGGCGCTTCCTCGACCAGCCTGCAGCGCAGGTTGAAGAAGGGGCTATCGACTATTACGCAACCAATGCCTACAGCGTGCAGTTCCTGCCTGACGGCAAGGTGCAGTACGAAATGACCTCGGACAAAGTCGAGCATTTGAAGGCCACCGAAGTCACCCTGCTGACTAACCCGGACCTGAACCTGTACCGCGGCACCGAGTTCCCATGGCATGTCACGAGCAAGCGTGGCGAGGTGAACCCGGACGGCACCGAGGTAGAACTGATTGACTCGGTACGCGTTGCGCGTACTGACGCCAAAAACCGTGACACCGTGATTACCAGCAGTCGCATGACCGTATTCCCACAGAAGCAATATGCGCAGACCGAGCAAGACGTTAGAATCGACGGCGCTGGCGGTGTATCGACTGGCAAGGGAATGAAAGCGTATTTGAAAGAAAGCAGGATACACCTGCTATCGAACGTAAGAGGACAGTATGAGGCTCGTTAAAACTCTCCCTATTTTGCTCGGTCTGGGCGCAGCACTGGGAAGCGTGAGCGCCTGGGCTCTGCCGAACGATAGCCAGCAACCGATCCACATCTCGGCTGACGATGCGCAACTGGATGACAAGCAAGGCGTCGCCACCTATACCGGCGGCGTGATCATCACCCAGGGCTCGATGAAGATCACCGGCAACACGGTGACACTGACGCGCACCCAGGCGGGCGATATCGACGTGGTGACTTCGGTGGGCAACCTGGCTTACTTCGAACAGAAGCAGTCGGCTACCGACACCGGCCCGATGAAGGGCTACGGCAAGACCATCCAGTATCACGCCCAGCAGAATCGCATCGTGCTGATCGACCAGGCCAAGGTACTCAGCCCCGATGGCAACTCCACGGAAGGCGAGAAGATCACCTATGACACCGTGAAGCAGATCGCCAACGCCGGTCGCGCCAATGGCAGCAAGGTCACCGCGCCACGCCCACGTATCGACATGGTTATCCAGCCGAAGAAGAAGGCCGAGTAATGGCAACCCTGAAAGCCCAGCATCTGGCCAAGGCCTATAAAAGCCGTCAGGTCGTGCGCGACGTCAGCCTGTCGATCGACAGCGGCCAGATCGTCGGCTTGCTTGGCCCTAACGGCGCCGGCAAGACCACCTGCTTCTACATGATCGTCGGCCTGGTCCAGGCGGACCAAGGTCGCGTACTGATCGACGACCTGGATGTCAGCCACCAGCCAATGCATGGCCGTGCCCGCGCAGGTATCGGCTATCTTCCGCAGGAAGCGTCGATCTTCCGCAAGCTGTCGGTATCCGACAACATCATGGCCATCCTTGAAACCCGCAAGGAACTCGACCGTGAAGGCCGCCGCAAAGAATTGGAAAGCCTGCTCCAGGAATTCCACATCAACCATATTCGCGACAACCTTGGCATGAGCCTGTCCGGTGGTGAGCGTCGTCGCGTGGAAATCGCCCGCGCCCTGGCCACTGCCCCCAAGTTCATCCTGCTGGACGAACCGTTTGCCGGCGTCGACCCCATCTCGGTCGGCGACATCAAGCAGATCATCCACCACCTCAAGGCCAAGGGCATCGGTGTACTGATCACTGACCACAACGTGCGTGAGACCCTCGATATCTGCGAAACCGCGTATATCGTCAACGATGGCCAGCTGATCGCCGAGGGCGACTCTGCCACCATCCTGGCCAACGAACTGGTCAAGGAAGTGTACCTGGGTCACGAGTTCCGCCTGTAAGGCCGCCTGCAAAAACAAGGCGGCGGCAGGTCGTTTGCCCGACGCGCGGGAGTCAATGAAAACCTCCGGATTTTTATTGTTACCGCGCTCTAGGCAAAGCCCCCGATATCAGGCATATAATTTGCTTATGTTTGGCGCTCACGCGCCCTGTCGTGGATGGCGCATTGCGCCGGCGAATAAGGTGTTAAGCCCCTGCCATGAAACCATCGCTAGTCCTGAGAATGGGCCAGCAGCTGACGATGACACCGCAGCTGCAACAGGCCATCCGCCTGCTCCAATTGTCGACCCTGGACCTGCAACAGGAAATCCAGGAGGCCCTGGAGTCCAATCCGATGCTCGAACGCCAGGAAGAAGGCGACGACTTCGATAATGCAGACCCATTGGCCGACAACATCGAGCAAAAACCCAATTCCGACGTACAGGAACCCTCCTACCAGGAAACCGCCCCCACGGTGGATAACCTTGAGGAAGGCGATTGGAACGAACGCATTCCCAACGAACTCCCGGTGGACACCGCCTGGGAGGACGTCTACCAGACCAGCGCCAGCAGCTTGCCCAGTAATGACGATGACGAGTGGGACTTCACCACCCGCACTTCCGCCGGCGAGAGCCTGCAGAGCCATCTGCTGTGGCAACTGAACCTCGCGCCGATGTCGGACACCGATCGCCTGATCGCCGTGACCCTGATCGACTGCATCAATAACCAGGGTTACCTGGACGAGACGCTCGAAGAGATTCTCGAGGCCTTCGACCCGGAACTGGACATCGAGCTGGACGAAATCGAAGCGGTCCTGCACCGCATCCAACAGTTCGAGCCCGCCGGCATCGGTGCCCGCACCCTGAGCGAATGCCTGCTGCTGCAACTGCGCCAGCTGCCCGCCAAGACCCCATGGCTCGCCGAGGCCCAGCGCCTGGTCACCGACTATATCGACCTGCTGGGCAGCCGCGACTATAGCCAGTTGATGCGGCGCATGAAGCTCAAGGAAGACGACCTGCGCCAGGTCATCGAGCTGGTGCAAAGCCTCAACCCGCGTCCAGGCTCGCAGATCGAGTCCAGCGAAGCCGAATACGTCGTTCCCGACGTGATCGTGCGCAAGGACAACGAGCGCTGGTTGGTGGAACTGAACCAGGAGTCGGTGCCGCGCCTGCGGGTCAACCCGCAATATGCCGGTTTTGTGCGCCGTGCCGACACCAGCGCCGACAACACCTTCATGCGCAACCAGTTGCAGGAAGCGCGCTGGTTCATCAAGAGCCTGCAGAGCCGCAACGAAACCCTGATGAAAGTGGCCACCCAGATCGTCGAGCATCAGCGCGGCTTCCTGGAATATGGTGACGAGGCGATGAAACCGCTGGTCCTGCACGACATCGCAGAAGCGGTGGGCATGCACGAATCGACGATTTCCCGGGTGACCACACAAAAATTCATGCATACCCCACGGGGCATATATGAGCTGAAATACTTTTTCTCCAGTCATGTCAGCACATCCGAAGGCGGCGAATGCTCGTCCACGGCGATCCGCGCAATCATCAAAAAACTGGTTGCTGCGGAAAATCAGAAAAAGCCGTTGAGTGACAGCAAGATCGCTGGTTTACTGGAGGCACAAGGCATTCAGGTCGCCCGTCGAACCGTCGCCAAGTACCGCGAGTCCCTTGGGATCGCGCCTTCCAGCGAGCGTAAGCGTTTGATGTGACGGGCGGGCCACAGCGTTCCAGTGGTGGGTATTCCTACCCGCCGCTTTATGCACTGGCAACGAAGGAGAAGCTGTATGCAAGTCAACATCAGTGGACACCATGTAGAAGTCACCCCTCCACTACGCGACTACGTCGAGCAGAAGCTGAGGAAGCTTGAGGGTCATTTCGACAAGATCACCAACGTGCAGGTCATCATGAAGGTCGACAAGCTTCAGCAGAAAATCGAAGCGACTCTTCAGATACCCGGTGGAGAAGTGGTCGCCAATGCCGAACATGAAGACATGTATGCATCAATCGACTTGCTCACAGACAAGCTTGACCGCCAACTCAAAAAGCATAAGGAAAAGAATCTGAGCCTGCTTCAGGGCACAGGTCGTTAACTCTCCCCCCATGATCCGACTTGAAACCATCCTGACCCCCGGCCGTTCCCTCGTGAACGTGCCGGGCGGCAGCAAGAAGAAAGCCCTCGAACAAATTGCCAACCTGATCAGCAGCCAAGTGCCTGAACTGGAGATGCAAGATGTCTTTGAGGCTCTGATTGCCCGTGAAAAACTCGGCTCCACCGGTTTTGGCAACGGCATCGCCATTCCCCACTGCCGCCTCAAAGGCTGCGAGTCACCTGTCAGCGCCCTGCTGCACCTGGACGCACCTATAGATTTCGACGCGATCGACGGCGCCCCGGTAGACCTGCTGTTTGTTCTGCTGGTCCCACAGGCCGCCACCGATGCACACCTGGAACTGCTTCGGCAGATCGCAAGCATGCTCGACCGCAAGGAAGTACGCGACAAACTGCGCAGTGCCAGTAGCAACGAGGCGCTGTATCAAGTTGTCCTGGATGAGCAAAACGGGCAGTAATCATGCGTTTGATCATCGTCAGCGGCCGCTCCGGCTCGGGTAAAAGTACCGCCCTCAACGTCCTTGAGGACAACGGCTTCTATTGCATCGACAACCTGCCCGCCGGCCTGCTCCCGGAATTGGCGGAGCGGGCACTGATCCATACCGAATTGGCACAACCTCTGGTCGCCGTTTCGATTGACGCCCGCAACCTGCCGAGCCACCTCACGCGTTTTCCGGAATTGCTCGAAGAGGTGCGTGCCAAACACATTCATTGCGATGTGCTATATCTGGACGCCGACGAAGAAACCCTGCTCAAGCGCTTCTCAGAGACCCGTAGACGTCACCCCCTCAGCAGCCCACACCGCTCCCTGGCCGAAGCCATCGAGGATGAAACCAAGCTGCTCGGGCCGATCATTGACCTCGCTGACCTCAAGATCAACACCACCAGCCTCAACCTGTACCAGTTGCGCGATGCCATCAAGCTACGCCTGCTGAACCAGCCGGAGCCTGGCACTGCATTTCTGGTCGAGTCCTTTGGTTTCAAGCGTGGCATGCCGGTGGATGCCGACCTGGTGTTCGACGTGCGCTGCCTGCCCAATCCTTATTGGAAGCCGGAACTGCGCGACCAGTCGGGGCTGGATCAGCCTGTGGCCGATTACCTGGCCGCGCAACCGGATGTGGAGGAGATGTTCCAGGACATTTCCAGCTACCTGCTCAAATGGTTGCCGCGCTTTGCTGCGAGCAACCGAGCCTATGTCACCATTGCCATCGGCTGCACCGGCGGTCACCACCGCTCTGTCTACCTGACCGAGCGCCTGGGCCAGGTGCTGCAACAAACCCTCAAGAACGTCCAGGTTCGCCACCGCGACCTTAGCTGAAAGGAACACCCCCGCGATGCCCGCTCTGGAAATTGAAATCATCAACAAGCTGGGCCTGCATGCCCGCGCCTCGGCCAAATTCGTCGGTATTGCCGGGCAGTTCCCTTGCCAGATCCGCGCCGGGCGTACACCGGAGAGCATGGTCGATGGCAAAAGCATCATGGCGATGATGATGTTGGCGGCCGGCAAGGGCACCAAGATTCATTTGAGCACCGAGGGCGAGCAAGAGCAGGAAGCAATGGACGCCCTGGTAGCGCTGATCAACAACTTCTTTGATGAGGGTGAGTAGTAACCCCTATCCCCGCTGAGGCCTCACCCCAAGGCGGTATCCATCACCATCATCAAGCAGAACCCCATGCACAGCCCCAGGCTCGCGAGTTTTTCGTGACCGTTGCGGCGCGACTCCGGGATCACTTCGTGGGTGACCACCAACAGCATCGCGCCAGCAGCCAGTGCCAGGCCCAACGGTAACAGCACCTCGGCCAGGGTCACCAGCCAGGCGCAAAGCACGGCGAACACCGGCTCCACCAAGCCTGACGCGGCGCCGATCAGGAACGCCCTGATCCGCGACATCCCTGCCCCAGCCAATACCAGCGCAATGACCAGACCTTCGGGCACATCCTGCAAAGCAATGCCCATGGCCAAGCTATCGGCATCCGGCATGCCGCCGCCGGCTGAGACGCCAACCGCCATGCCTTCGGGGATGTTGTGGGCGATGATGGCAAACACGAACAGCCAGATACGCGGTGGAATCACCGGTTTATCCGGTGTGCCCACCAACATTTCCGGACTGGCGCCGGAGACCTTGCGGTCCACCAGATACAAACCGAATGCCCCCAGCATGATGCCGAAGCTGATCAGCCCACCTGCACCCCAGGGCGAAAGACCAAGGGCTTCGGCCGCAGCAATTCCCGGCACGACCAGCGAAAACGCGGTCGCCGCCAGCATCACACCGGCACCGAAGCCCAACAAGGTATCGCTCAACGCCACCGGCATCCGCCGAATCACCAAGACCGGAACCGCCCCCAGCGCCGTGCCAAGCGCGCAAATCGCCCCGCCCTGCAAGGCGCGCATGATGCGCGGCTCCAGATCCAGCCAGGCCAGCCCGTGGGCCACCAGCAATGCAGTACCTGCCAATAGCAGCAGCGAGCCAAACGCATAACGAAACATTCGCACGCTGCTGATCGCCAGTGTTTCAGTGCCCATAGTCGGCCTTAGATCTTGTTATCGAGGTGAATGTCAGGCCAACGCGGCCTGATAGCGTGCGGCAACTTCCGGCCAGTTGATGACGCTGTAGAACGCATTGATGTATTCAGGGCGACGGTTCTGGTAGCGCAGGTAATAAGCATGCTCCCAGACGTCCAGGCCGAGGATTGGCGTGTTGCCATTCATCAACGGGCTGTCCTGGTTGCCGCTGCTTTCCACTATCAGCGTCTTGTGCGGAGTGACACTCAACCACGCCCAACCGCTGCCGAAACGGGTCAAGGCGGCTTTGGTGAAGGCTTCCTTGAAACTGTCGAAACCGCCGAGTTGCTCTTCTACGGCTTTTCCCAACGCGCCGTCGGGCTTGCCGCCACCTTTAGGCGACATCACCGCCCAGAACAGTGAATGGTTGGCGTGGCCACCGCCTTGGTTGATGACGGCCGCACGCAGTTTTTCCGGCAGTTGCTGCACGCTGGACACCAGTTTCTCTACAGGCCAGCCCGCAAACTCGGTGCCCTCGACCGCCGCATTGAGGTTATTGATGTAGGTCTGGTGGTGCTTGGTGTAGTGAATCTCCATGGTTTGCGCATCGATATGCGGTTCCAGGGCATCGTAGGCATAGGGCAAGGCAGGCAAGGTGTAGGTCATATCAATGTGCTCCGTATTGAGACGTGGTCGGCTGCACCGCAGTACCGCCCAGCAAGCGATGGGTGCGCGGGTACTCACCGTGATCGCTGATGAAATTCAACAGTTCGACGTAAGTCTTACTGCTCTGGCGCAGGGCCGCTTCCCGCAGCTGCGGGCTCAGGCGCACGTCCTGCATGGCCTGGAGCAAGCGCTGGTGAATAGCGCAGAGGTATTCGGCGCTTTCCTCGGGCTGATTCAGGCGCAGGTGCAAATCCGCCAGGTTGTGATGGGAAATGACGCAGGCCGCCACTGCTTCGTCGGCATTCGCCCAGCGCTCGAACAGCACTTGAGCCAGGGCCAGGGCTTGCAGATAGGCCTCGCGAGCGTCAACCAATTCGCCCTGCATAAAGCAGCGATTGGCCCGTTCGATCGTGCGTTTCCAGTGCTCCATGGTGAGCCTCCAAAGCAGGGTCGGTGATTACACGCCGCCAGCCGTGAGTTTTTCCGGATCCAACAGGACTTCCAGTTGGCTACGGGGCAGGTCGGTGTGCTCAAGGGCCACCTCAATCACCGGACGGCCCTGCTGATAAGCTTTCTTGGCAATCTCAGCGGCCTTTTGGTAACCAATGATCGGGTTGAGTGCGGTGACCAGGATCGGGTTGCGCGACAGCGCTTCCTTGAGCTTGGCTTCGTTGACCTTGAAGCTGGCGATGGCCTTGTCTGCCAGCAGACGGCTGGAATTGGCCAGCAACTCGAGGCTGCTGAGCAGGTTCTGGGCAATGATCGGCAACATCACGTTTAATTCGAAGTTGCCGGATTGGCCGGCAACGGTGATCACCGTGTCATTGCCGATGACTTGTGCAGCGACCATGGCGGTCGCTTCCGGAATCACTGGATTGACCTTGCCTGGCATGATCGAAGACCCCGGCTGCAGGCCCTCCAGTTCGATTTCCCCCAGGCCGGCCAGCGGGCCGGAGTTCATCCAGCGCAGGTCATTGGCAATTTTCATCAGCGATACGGCGGTGGCTTTCAACTGGCCGGAGACGGCGACAGCAGTGTCCTGGGAGCCGATCAGCGCGAACAGGTTCTTGCCGGGGGTGAATTTCACACCCGCCAGGCTACTGAGCTGTTGACTGAAACGCGCGGCGAATTCCGGGTGCGCGTTGATCCCGGTGCCCACCGCCGTACCGCCCTGGGCCAAAGCCTGCAGGCTCGGCAGCAAATCTTGCAGATGGCCGAGGTTGGCCTTGAGTTGCTGGGCCCAACCATTGAGCACCTGGCTCATGCGCACAGGCATGGCGTCCATGAGGTGCGTGCGGCCGGTCTTGATGAATGGGTGAACCTCTTCGGCTTTCTGCTCGATCACCTGCACCAGGTGCAGCAGGGCTGGCAGCGTTTGCTCGTGCAGCACCAGCGCAGCACTGACATGGATGGTGGTCGGAATGATGTCGTTGCTGCTTTGGCCGCAGTTCACATGATCGTTGGGATTGACCGCTTCGCCGAGCAAACGGCTGGCGAGCGTCGCAATCACTTCGTTGGCATTCATATTCGAACTGGTGCCGGAACCGGTCTGGAAGATATCCACCGGGAAGTGCCGCATGTAATCGCCTTCGAGCAAGCCTTGGGCGGCATCGACGATGGCTTTGCCCTGCCCTTCACTGATCTGCTTGAGGTCGACGTTGACCTTGGCAGCCGCCGCCTTGGCCAGGATCAGTGCGCGAATGAATTGCGCCGGCATGCGTTGGTGGCTGATCGGAAAGTTGTTCACCGCGCGCTGGGTTTGCGCACCGTACAAGGCCTCGGCGGGGACTTGCAGTTCGCCCATGCTGTCGCGTTCGATACGGGTGTTACTCATCGGAAGATCCTTGCACCAGGTCAGAAACGGAAATGGAGGGAAGCAGTTCGCAGGTCGCCAATTGCCAGGCAAAGGTCTGCCAGCGCTTGAGGCGGCAGGCACAGTGAGAGAGTTTTTCCAGGTCGCGCAGTGGGCGCCAGGCTTGATCCAGACACAGGGATCGCCAATGCCACGGCAGTGCAATATCGCTGGCGGTGTCGATCAGCAGGCGGAATGAGGTTTCAGCGATGGTCCACGGATGGGTCGCGGTACAGCACGCCAGGTATCGGCCCTCATTGAGGTAATGTTCGATCAGGCGAGGCTCATTGGGATCCAGACCACAGCGAATCTGGCGACTCATCCAGCGCCAGCTTTCCAGGTAAGGATCCTCATGCAGGACAGAACTCATGATCCACACTCATCCGGTAATGATATTTATTATTAAATGATATTGAGAATCAAAACAAGAGTAGCACCTCAATCCCTCTGAAACACGGCCACAAAAAAGGCGCGCCCTCCGTAAGAGGGCGCGCCTTTTTGTGCCGCTGTAGCGGGATTAGCTGCCTGCGACAGTCATCCGCTCGATCAGCACCGAGCCTGTGCGAATATTGCTGCGCAGCTCCAGGTCATTTCCCACGGCAACGATCTGCTTGAACATATCGCGCATGTTGCCGGCGATGGTCACTTCCTGGACGGCAAACTGAATCTCACCGTTTTCCACCCAGAAGCCCGCCGCGCCACGGGAATAATCCCCAGTGACCATATTCAGGCCATGGCCCATCAATTCGGTCACCAACAGACCACGTCCCATGCGACGCAACAGCGCCGCCTGGTCTTCATCGCCATGGGTCACGAACAGGTTATGCACGCCACCGGCGTTGGCAGTGCTTGGCAGGCCGAGTTTGCGGCCTGAGTAGGTGCCGAGTACGTAAGACACCAGCTCCCCGTTTTCGACGAACGGCTTGGCATACGTGGCCAGGCCGTCCCCATCGAACGCCGAACTGCCCATGGCCCGCATCAAGTGCGGACGCTCATCAATGGTCAGCCAATCGGGAAACAACGTCTGGCCAATCGCCCCTTCAAGGAACGAAGACTTGCGATACAGGTTGCCGCCAGAAATGGCCCCCAGGAAACTGCCAAACAGACCGCCTGCCAGCTCCGCCGAAAACAGTACAGGCACTTCACACGTCGGCACCGGGCGCGCGCCCAGGCGGCTCGCGGCACGTTGTGCGGCACGCTGACCAATGCTGACCGGGTCTGCCAGCAACTCACCCTGACGACTTACGTCGTACCAATAATCACGCTGCATCTGGCCATTGGCCTCGGCGATCATCACGCAGCTCAGACTATGGCGCGTGGACGCATACCCGCCGATAAACCCGTGGCTGTTGCCGTAGACGCGACAGCCCTGATGCGTGTTCAACGTGGTGCCATCGGCGTTCTTGATGCGGGCATCGGCATCGAACGCCGCCGCTTCGCAGGTCAGCGCCAGCTCGATGGCCCGCTCGGGCGTGATGTCCCAGGCATGGAACAGATCGAAATCCTTCAAGTCCTTGGCCATCAGCGCCTTATCGGCCAAGCCCGAGCTTTCATCCTCGGAAGTGTGCTGGGCAATCGCCAATGCCGCGGCAACCGTTTCGCGTATGGCCTCCGGACCGCTGGCCGACGTACTGGCCGAACCTTTGCGCTGCCCCACATACAAGGTGATGCCAAAGCCTTGGTCACGGTTGAATTCGACGGTTTCCACTTCCCGTTGACGTACCGACGTCGACAACCCCTGCTCCAGCGACACCGCCACTTCACAGGCACTGGCCCCCTGGCGCTTGGCCTCGGCAAGGATCTGCTCGACTTGTTCCTGCAGGGCCGGTAACGCTTGCGGACCGACGCTTTGGGCTGCACTCATGGTTTTCTCCACTCAAATTCTGCTTTCGGCTAAGGCCATCGAGCGACCGGGCCGGACAAGCGGCCCCCGACTGGTTATCATGGCGGCGTTTCTTTGCGGACTGCCACCATGGTTGATTCTTACGACGACTCCCTCGATGGGGAGAAAAGCAAAACCCAGGTCAAACGTGAGCTGCATGCTCTGGTTGACCTGGGCGAGCGCCTTACAACGCTCAAGAAAGACTTGATTGCAAAACTGCCACTGACCGACGAAATGCGCCGGGCGCTTGCGGACGCACCCAAGCACACCGCGAATATCGCGCGTAAACGACACATCATGTTTATCGGCAAGCTGATGCGCGATCAGGACACTGACGCCATTCTCGCCTTGCTTGATCAAACCGATGCCTCCACTCGCCAGTACAACGAACGTTTCCATAACCTGGAACGTTGGCGTGACCGCCTGATCTCGGGCGATGACGCGGTGCTGGAGAAATTCGTGCTGGACTACCCGGACGCGGACCGCCAGCAACTGCGCTCCCTGATCCGTCAGGCCCAGCACGAGCAGGCGCATAACAAGGCGCCGGCCACCAGCCGTAAAATCTTCAAATACATCCGTGAGCTGGACGAGACTCAACGCGGCCTGCGTTGATGCCCTTCCCCGGGTGGCGGTCTTCGCCACCCGAAGCTCCCCCCTTACGACCCCGTGCCACCCACGGTGATCGCATCAATTTTCAGCGTTGGCTGGCCGACCCCTACCGGCACCGACTGCCCATCCTTCCCGCACATGCCCACACCACTGTCCAGGGCCAGGTCATTGCCGACCATCGACACCTTGCTCATGGCTTCCGGGCCATTGCCAATCAACGTTGCCCCTTTGACCGGCGCGGTAATCCTGCCGTCTTCGATCAGGTACGCCTCGCTGGTGGAGAACACGAACTTGCCGCTGGTGATATCCACCTGGCCGCCGCCGAGGTTGGCGCAGTAGATACCGCGTTTCACCGAGGCGATGATCTCCGCCGGGTCACTTTCGCCACCGAGCATGTAGGTGTTGGTCATGCGTGGCATCGGCAGGTGCGCATAAGATTCGCGACGGCCATTACCGGTGCGCGCAACGCCCATCAGGCGGGCATTGAGCTTGTCTTGCATGTAGCCCTTGAGCACACCGTTTTCAATCAAGGTGGTGCATTCGGTCGGCGTGCCTTCATCATCGACGCTCAGCGAGCCGCGGCGACCGGCCAGGGTGCCATCATCGACAATGGTGCAGAGCTTGGACGCAACCATCTCGCCCATGCGCCCGCTGTAGGCGGAACTGCCCTTGCGGTTGAAATCGCCTTCCAGGCCATGGCCCACGGCCTCGTGCAGCAATACGCCGGACCAGCCCGAGCCCAACACCACCGGCAGCGTGCCGGCCGGCGCAGGAATGGCTTCCAGGTTCACCAACGCCTGGCGCAAAGCCTCACGGGCATAGCCCATGGCACGGTCGTCGGTGAGGAAGTAACGGTAGTCGGTACGCCCGCCGCCGCCGTGGCCGCCACGCTCGCGGCGGCCGTTCTGCTCGACGATCACGCTGACATTGAAACGCACCAGCGGCCGTACGTCCGCCGCCAGCCCCCCGTCGGTGGACGCCACCAGGATGCGTTCCCACACACCGGCCATGCTCACGGAGACCTGCTGGATACGCGGGTCCAGAGCGCGAGTGGCCGCATCGATACGCTTGAGCAACTCGACCTTTTCCGCGCGGCTGATCACTTCCAGGGGGTTGTCCGGCGCATACAACTGCGCCACGTCCTGGGTACTGAACGCCTGTACCGTGCCATGTTGACCGGCACGGGAGATCGAACGCGCGGCACGTGCGGCCAGGCCCAACGCCTCCAGAGTGATCGCGTTACTGTAGGCAAAACCGGTCTTTTCACCGGATTGCGCGCGGACGCCTACACCTTGGTCAAGATTGAAACTGCCTTCCTTGACGATGCCATCTTCCAGGGCCCAGGACTCGGAGATCTGCCCCTGGAAATACAGGTCGGCGGCATCGATGCCTGGCCCGGCCAGATCGCCGAGCACGGTTTGCAAGCTTTCGATGGTCACGCCACCGGGTGCCAGGAGGTGTTCACTGACTGAGGACAACAACTCGCTCATAGGTTTGGCCTTAAATTCATCGTTCTGAAGCAGGCCGCTGTGCGCCCTGCGAGAAAAAGCGCCGATGGTTGACCACCGGCATGCGCGCCCGTATCGACGCCTGTTCACTGCTATCGCGTTCGGCCAGCAACACCGCTTCGCCTTGATCCTGTTGTGCCAGCACCTGGCCCCATGGGTCGACGATCGCCGCATGACCATAGGTTTCCCGTGGCCCTGGATGCACACCGCCCTGGGCGGCCGCCAGCAGGTAACACTGGGTTTCGATGGCCCGTGCACGAATCAGCACATCCCAGTGGGCGGCACCGGTCACGGCGGTAAAGGCCGAGGGCGCGGTAATCAATTCAGCCCCCGCCGCGCGCAGCTCGCTGTACAGCTCGGGGAAGCGCAAGTCGTAGCACACCGTCAGGCCCAAACGGCCGACCGGCGTATCCGCCACCACCACGTTACTCCCGAAAGCATAGTCATCGGACTCCCGATAGCGACCCCGGGCGTCCGCCACGTCCACATCAAACAAATGCAGCTTGTCGTAACGGGCGACGACTTCGCCGCGATCATCGATCAGCAGCGAGCAGGCATTGGATTTGGCGTGCGGTTGATCCTTGGGCGGCAACGGCAGTGTGCCAGCCACTATCCATAAGGTGAGGTCGCGGGCGGTCTGTTTCAACCATGGCAGGATCGGACCTTCACCCAGCGCCTCGGCGCGGCCGATATCCGCCACGTCGCGGCGGCCCATGGCGGCAAAGTTTTCCGGCAGCACCGCCAGCTTCGCACCGCCGGCCGCCGCTTGTTCCAACAAGCGCCGGGCCTGGACCAGGTTGGCCAGCACATCGCTCTGACTGACCATTTGGATTACTGCAAAGGACATGGGCCGATACTCCGTAAAAGGCATGGGGCCATGCTACTCCACAGGCTCTCAGTTTGGTTTTTCAAAGGGCTTGTCGAAGGTGATTTTTGGATCCTTCCATGGGCCTTCCACCTTGTATTGCACGCTGGCGAAACGCGAAACACGGTCACCGATCAGCTTGTCGATCAGGAACAGTGCGCCACCAATCGCCGGCGCGCCCACGATCAGCGCGGCAATCGGCAGGTTGTTGGTCACCGGCAACGTCACCAGCAACTTCGCATCGACACGGTCAGCCACCAGGTCCAGGGTACCGTTGAGCTCCAGGTTGCTCGACGGGCCGGTCATGGTGATCGGTTCGCGCGTCACGAACACGCCATTGCTGGCGACCAATTGGCCCTTGACCCGGTCATAACTCAAGCCCTTGCCCAGCAGGTCGGAGAAGTCCAGGCGCAGGCGGCGCCCGATGGAGTTGAAGTTGAGCAGGCCGAATACCCGCAGCGCCTGGGCGCCACCTTCCACCTCGACAAACTGACCTTTACGGAACGTCGCATCCAGGCTGCCGGAGAAACGTTTAGGCCCGACCCAGGCCGGCGAACCCGGCCACCGCCCATCCACATCCAGGTGGAAATCCTCGCTGGTGACCGTGGGCGCATAGCCCCAGCCTTTGAGTACATCGGCGATGTTCTTGCCGTCCAGGCGCCCCTTGTACCAACTGCTGCTGTCACCCGGGACACCTTCCCATCCGCCGGCGCCCTTGAGTTGCATGCCCTTGAGGCCCAGGTCCAGCGTATTGAAGGCCAGGCCTTTGGCCGTTGGCCGGATCTTGAGTGACCAGGCGCCAATCAGGTCCGGCCCCTGGAACAGCTGGTCAATGGCGATATCCAGCGCCGGAATATCCTTGGGATCGATACTGGCCAACGGGTCCGGTGCATTTTCATCAGCCTGTACCGTCGGGTCCACCGCCGGCAGCTTCACGTATTGCAGGTTGACCGCAATTGGCGCGCCCTTGGCATCCGGCAGGTTCACCGCCCCCTTGGCCTGCTGGCTGTCGAACTGTAAGCCCCAGGCAGCGGGCTTTCGATCCAACTGCAGGTTAACCTGATCGAACTGGGTACCCAGGCCGGTGAGCTTGCCAATCTTGAATTCGGCACCGCTCAGCAGCTGCTTGGCACTGCCACCTGGGTCATTGCCAGCATACTGGTTCACCAGTTTTTTCCACGGGTCGATATCCAGCTCCGAGAGTACGCCACGGATGCGCAAGCCCTTGGCGCCTGGCAGCACGGCATCGCCATCGCCAAGGAACAACTCGCCACGGCCGTCATTGAGTTTGTCCGGCGGCGCGGCAAAGGTGAAGTTGGCCAACTCACCGTAATCAAACCAGTAGCGGCGCTCAGCCCCCTGCAAGGTCATGCGGAATACGCTGTCACGTCCCTGGCTGGCCGGCATGCCGAACGGCGCCGGCAAGTCCACCGCAACGCCCTTGAGGTTGGAGCTGACCATCAGTTGGCTGTCGGCACCGTCCAGGTTGAGCTGTAACTGATACGAAATATCACCGGACACCGGCAACGGCTGACTGACTTTCAACCAATCCGTCAGACGCTTGACCGTCACCTGCCCCTTGGCAGCGACACGGGTGCTGATATTGCCTGGCTTGCCATCGGCAAAGATCTGCGCGGTGATCGGCCGGTCAAATGCCTGGGCGGTAATCTTTTCGCCGCTCAAGCCCTTGGCGCTATCGAAGCGGAAATTACCCTTGAGCTGCGTCAGGTCCAGAGGCGGTTCCGCCAATTGCAGGCGTGCCTTGTCAGTCTGGAAATCCACCACGATCCTGGGCTCGATGCCCTTGACCAGCGGAACGTCCAGATCCAGCGAGCCCTGCAGGTCTCCCTCGCCTTTCCAGCCGGCGAAGGTGGAGGCCGTACCAATTGGCGCTTCCTGGAGAATCTTCAGCCCATCACCCAGGCCACCGGCAAAACCACCGGTAAGCAGCAGATGGCTTTCCTTGCCGGACGGCGCGTGGGGAATATTGACGTAGACGTCCTTGACCTTGGTGTCGAGCAACTGCCCCTTGCTGGCCAGGATGCGTACGCCCGTCTCTTCGACAAACACTTCACCATTGACCTTGTTCACATGGGGCCAACCCGGCTGGAACGCCAGTTCGGCGTCATGCACCTTGAAGAACAGGCTGATATTGCGCGCGGCCGGCAATGCGTCGTGGTTCAGCGAGCCCTGGTACTGGAAGAACCCCTGGTCCACCGCGCCCTTGAGAATTGCCGTGCGCAGCCACTCATCCAACGCGGGGCTCAGTACGGCCGGCAGGTATTTAGGGGTAAAGCGTCCATCGCCATCGACCATACCGACCCGCAGGTCCATATAGTCTTCCTGGCTATGGTCGAAATGCAGGCGAATCAGGAAATCGGCGGCGATCTTGCCCTCTTCCCCCAGCACCTTGATATACGGGGCGATCAGGGTGAAGCCTTGTTTATCCAGCTTCCACGTCAGGCGTGCATTGGCCTGGAGGTATTGCCAGGGCTTGGCGAAGATCGGATCGAGGTGCAGGGAAAAATCCTTGCTGTCCATGCGCAACTCGCCCTGGCCCAGGTCGCCGCTGATGCTGCCGGAAACGTTGCGTGCGGCCGGCGCACCGAAGTAGGCGTCAAACCCGACCCGCTCCAGGTTGGCGGCAAAGCTGACTTTTTGATCGGTGGTGTCTTGAGGACGGAAATCCACCAGCACATTACGCAGCAGGCCGGTGGCCTTCAGGTGCTCGACGGTCTTGGCGACGCCTTCCGGCAGCGGCGCCAGGGCGTTGAGCAACGGTGTGATGGGGGTCAGGTCAAGGCGGTCAGCCTGCAGCTTCCAGGCTTCCTGGTCCTTGTCGGTCGCCAGGGTCTGTTGCAATTGCAGGCGCGATTCCCATCGGGTCTCGCCCAGGTTCATCGCCAGGGAATCAAACAACACCTTCAAGCCGGTATCGCTGCGTTGCAGATAGGCCGTGAGTGCAAGGTTTTCGATATGCACCGGCTTGCGTTCGGCGTAGCTGCCCTTCACCTGCGGCGAGTTGAGGCGCACGACCGCACTTTGCACCGTGCCTTTACCCCAGTTCAGCCAGAACTCACCGCCGGCCTTGAACTGCGTGAGTTTCCACTGCTGGGTCAGCCTGGCGGGGATCCACTTGGCCCAGTCGCTCTGCGGCAGGCTCAGGTAGGCCTCGACTTCAGCGTCCTTCCACTGGCTCGCGCGAATGCGGCTGCGCAGGCTCAGGGCAAGGGGCTGGCCGTCGGGCAAGGTCAGGCGAGCGTCCAGGCGCTGGCGGGTGACGCCCGTGTGCAGGCTCAAGCCCACATACGTCAGGGTCAGCGGCGCTTGGTCGAACGGTTGCAGGGTGACCTGGCTGTCGAGC
The DNA here is from genome assembly GCF_900005955.1 of Pseudomonas sp. 8 R 14. Lineage (NCBI taxonomy): Bacteria > Pseudomonadati > Pseudomonadota > Gammaproteobacteria > Pseudomonadales > Pseudomonadaceae > Pseudomonas > Pseudomonas sp. 8 R 14. The sequence goes on from NZ_CVTH01000027.1 coordinate 193,632, forward strand.
AGCGATACGCGCTTGACCATCTGCATGCGCTTGAGCAATTGCTCCGGGTCCAGCGGCTGGTCGTCCTGTATCGGCAAGCCTTGCAGCGCCCAATGGCCGTCCTTGTCTTCCTTGGCGCTCAGTTGCAGGCCACTGACTTCCAGGTGCGCAATACGCACTTCGCGCGCCATCAGGCTGGCCCACATGTCCGGCACCACTTCGACCTGGTCCAGGCGCAAGGCACTGCTGCCCTCGCCGACCATTACGTCGTGGGCCAGCAACACGGGCGCAAAACCGCTCCAGCGGCCTTCAAGGCTGCCGATGTGCACAGGCATGTCCACCGCAGCCTGGGCCTTGGCTTCGATTTCCGCGCGGTATTCGGCCACCAGCGGGGTCAATTCACGCCCCAGGCTCACATACACCGCCGCCAACACCAGCAGCAAGGCGCACAGCCCAAGGCCCCAACGGGTCAAAGCGGCAAAAAAGCGTGTCAGACGCTCCATGTCAGGCGACCCTCAAGGCAGTAGTCGGACTGCAGATCAAGGTCTGCGAGTCGCGTAAAAAGAAAGCGAATGGGGATCAGAGCAGCACCACGTCATATTGTTCCTGGGAATACATGGTTTCGACCTGGAAGCGAATCGTACGCCCGATAAACCCCTCCAGCTCAGCCACGTTACCGGACTCTTCATCCAGCAGGCGGTCGACCACTTTCTGGTTGGCAAGCACTCTATAACCTTCGGCCTGGTAGGCCCGTGCCTCTCGGAGGATTTCCCGGAAAATCTCGTAGCAAACCGTTTCCGGAGTCTTCAACTTACCGCGGCCCTGGCAACTGCTGCAGGGCTCGCACAGCACCTGCTCCAGGCTCTCGCGGGTGCGCTTGCGGGTCATCTGCACCAGGCCCAGCTCGGTGATGCCGATGATATTGGTCTTGGCGTGATCGCGCTCCAGCTGTTTTTCGAGCGTGCGCAGCACCTGGCGCTGGTGCTCTTCATCTTCCATGTCGATGAAGTCGATGATGATGATGCCGCCCAGGTTACGCAGGCGCAGTTGACGAGCAATCGCCGTGGCCGCTTCGAGATTGGTCTTGAAGATGGTCTCTTCAAGGTTGCGATGGCCTACGAACGCGCCGGTGTTGACGTCGATGGTGGTCATCGCTTCCGCCGGGTCCACCACCAGGTAGCCACCGGACTTGAGCGGCACCTTGCGCTCCAGGGCTTTCTGGATTTCGTCCTCGACGCCATACAGGTCGAAGATCGGCCGTTCGCCAGGATAATGCTCCAGGCGATCGGCAATTTCCGGCATCAGCTCGGCAACAAATTGCGTGGTGCGCTGGAAGGTTTCCCGCGAGTCGATGCGAATTTTCTCGATCTTGGGGCTGACCAGGTCGCGCAAGGTACGCAGGGCCAGGCCCAGGTCTTCGTAGATCACACTCGGCGCGCCGATGGTCTTGATCTGTGCGCCGATCTGGTCCCACAGGCGCCGCAGGTAGCGAATGTCCATGAGGATTTCGTCGGCACCGGCGCCCTCGGCTGCGGTGCGCAGGATAAAGCCGCCCGCTTCCTTGATACCTTCAGCGGCCACGCAGTCGCTGACCACCTTTTTCAGGCGCTCGCGCTCGGCTTCGTCTTCAATTTTCAGGGAAATGCCGACATGGGCGGTGCGCGGCATATACACCAGGTAGCGCGACGGAATCGACAGTTGAGTGGTCAGGCGTGCGCCCTTGGAGCCGATGGGGTCCTTGGTGACTTGCACCACCAGGCTCTGCCCTTCATGCACCAAGGCACTGATGCTTTCCACCGCCGGCCCTTCGCGCAGGGAAATCTCCGAGGCGTGGATAAATGCTGCCCGGTCCAGGCCGATATCGACAAATGCCGCCTGCATCCCCGGCAACACCCGCACCACCTTGCCCTTGTAGATATTGCCGACGATCCCGCGTTTCTGGGTGCGCTCGACATGCACTTCTTGCAGAACACCGTTCTCTACCACCGCCACGCGCGATTCCATCGGCGTGATATTGATCAGAATCTCTTCACTCATGGCTGGGTCTCGTTCAGGCGTTTTCACAATAGTGACCGATCGCTGTAAGGCTGGGCGCTGGAGTAACGCGTTCAGCGCGCGGTAAGGTTTTGCCAACAGGGTATGCCGAATTGGGCAAGCAGTTGCGCGGTTTCGCACACCGGCAGGCCTACCACGGCGGAATAGCTGCCATTGAGCCCGGCCACAAACACCGAGCCAAGCCCTTGGATAGCATAGCCGCCCGCCTTGTCCTGGGGTTCGCCGCTGTGCCAGTAGCTTGTAGCCTCCTCGACAGAAATCCCACGGAAAAGTACACGACTGCTTACACATCGGGTTTCACAGCGCTGGCCGTCAGTCAGGGCAATCGCAGTCAGAACTTCATGTTCACGCCCCGCCAGTGCCATCAACATCGCCAACGCATCGGCTTGGTCTACGGGCTTGCCGAGGATCTTGCCGTCCACGATCACTGCGGTATCGGCGCCCAGGACGCAGGCGGCCGAGCGTTGCCCGAGCGCGGCAAAACCCGCTGCGGCCTTACCTCGAGCGAGACGCTCGACGTAGGAAACAGGGGTTTCGTTTGTAAGAGGGGTTTCATCAATGGCGGCGCTGACCACGGTGAAAGGCACACCGATCTGGGTCAGCAGTTCACGCCGCCTCGGGGAGCCCGAGGCCAGATATAGCGAATTCATTGCAGACTCTCCCTGTGGGGTTCGATAACCAGGCAGAGCCTCGCAATCCATTCAATTGATTTTATAGCGACGACGTAACCCACGCAGGCCGAAGCTGATCCACGGCCACAACAGCGCACTGACCAGGGCCGGCAACACCAGCGCCAGGGTTGGCTGGCGGTTGCCGGTCAAGGCACTGAGCCACAACTGTACCAACTGCGCCAGGCCGAAGATCACCAGGATCACCAGGCATTGCTGCCACATCGGGAACATGCGCAGGCGCTGCTGCAACGACAGCACCAGGAAGGTGATCAGGGTCAGGATCAACGCGTTCTGGCCCAGCAAGGTGCCATACAGCACATCTTCCGCCAAGCCCAGGAACATGGCCGTGACCATGCCCACTTTATGCGGCAGGTTCAGCGACCAGAATGCCAGCAGCAATGCCAGCCACAGCGGACGCAGGATCTCCATGAACTGCGGCAGCGGCGAAACGCTGAGCAGCAAGCCGATGGCGAATGTCAGCCAGACGATCCAGCCATTGCTCGAATGAGTACCGGCCATTATTCCTCCCTCTGCCGTATGGTGGCCGGGGCTGCGGCTGGAGGCTTCGCAGCGGGCGTCGTAGTGGCAGGCGTGGTGGCCGGCGGTTTCGCTGCAGTCGGTTTCACCGGGTGCACGCTATGGACCGCAGGCTTGACCGGTGTGGCCACAGGCGCAGTAGCTGCCGGAGTTGCCGCCGGTACAGCGGGGGTAGTCGACTGAGGCTTGGGCACGGTCGCAGGAATGATCGGCGCGGTGCCGTTCTTCTTGTCTTCCGCTTCCTGGGCCTGGGCGGCGTCGTTGGCGCGTTCTTCCGGAGTACGGTTGTCGCTGAACACCAGCAACAGGTAGCGGCTGCGGTTCAGGGCGGCAGTGGGCACGGCACGCACAATGGCGAAGGGCTGGCCGGAATCGTGGATCACTTCCTTGACCGTTGCCACCGGATAGCCTGCCGGGAACCGCTGGCCCAGGCCGGAGCTGACCAGCAGGTCGCCTTCCTTGATGTCGGCCGTATCCGCGACGTGACGTAATTCCAGGCGCTCAGGGTTACCGGTACCGCTGGCAATCGCGCGCAAGCCGTTACGGTTGACCTGCACCGGAATGCTGTGGGTGGTGTCCGTCAGCAGCAGGACCCGCGAGGTGTAGGGCATCAGCTCGACGACCTGCCCCATCAGTCCCCGGGCATCCAGTACCGGCTGACCAAGGACCACACCGTCGCGCTCACCCTTGTTGATGATGATGCGATGGGTAAAGGGGTTGGGGTCCATGCCGATCAACTCGGCCACTTCGACCTTTTCGTTGACCAACGCAGAAGAGTTAAGCAACTCGCGCAGCCGAACGTTCTGCTCGGTGAGGGCTGCCAGCTTTTGCATGCGCCCCTGCAACAGCAGGTTTTCGGTCTTGAGTTTTTCGTTCTCGGCAACCAGTTCGGTGCGGCTGCCAAATTGGCTGGCCACGCCCTGGTAGAGACGTTGCGGCAGGTCGGTGATCCAGTAGGTCTGCATCAACACCAGCGACATTTGGCTACGCACCGGCTTGAGCAGCGCAAAGCGGGCATCGACCACCATCAATGCGACCGAAAGCACGACCAGCACCAATAAGCGCACGCCCAATGAGGGGCCTTTGGCGAAAAGCGGTTTAATAGGCCGCTCCTCCCAGGCAAATGTTCTCTTTATTCATACGGCATCTAACCGGCCTGGATGCAGATTGAAGAAGATAAACGCCAACAGGCAGCACTGCAAAGTGCTGCCTGCGGGCGAAACATGGTGCAACCAACGATCTTATTCGCTGGAGAGCAGGTCCATGGTGTGTTTATCCATCATTTCCAGTGCACGACCACCGCCACGGGCAACGCAGGTCAGCGGGTCTTCGGCGACGATCACCGGCAGGCCGGTTTCCTGGGCCAGCAGCTTGTCGAGGTCGCGCAACAGGGCGCCACCACCGGTCAGCACCAGGCCTCGCTCGGCGATGTCAGAAGCCAGCTCCGGCGGCGATTGCTCCAGGGCGCTCTTCACAGCCTGAACGATGGTGGCCAGGGACTCTTGCAGAGCTTCCAGCACTTCATTGGAGTTCAGGGTGAAGGCACGTGGAACGCCTTCGGCCAGGTTGCGACCGCGAACATCGACTTCGCGAACTTCGCCGCCCGGGTAAGCGGTACCGATTTCCTGCTTGATGCGCTCGGCGGTGGATTCGCCGATCAGGCTGCCGTAGTTGCGACGTACATAAGTGATGATCGCTTCGTCGAAACGGTCGCCGCCTACACGTACGGATTCGGCATACACCACACCGTTCAGGGAAATCAGGGCGATTTCAGTGGTACCACCACCGATATCCACCACCATCGAACCGCGCGCTTCTTCAACCGGCAGGCCGGCACCGATCGCAGCAGCCATCGGCTCTTCGATCAGGAACACTTCGCGGGCACCGGCGCCAAGGGCCGATTCACGGATGGCACGACGCTCCACCTGGGTGGATTTGCACGGAACACAGATCAGCACACGAGGGCTGGGCTGCAGGAAACTGTTTTCGTGAACCTTGTTGATGAAGTACTGCAGCATCTTTTCGCAGACGCTGAAGTCGGCGATCACGCCGTCTTTCATCGGACGAATGGCAGCAATATTGCCTGGTGTTCGGCCGAGCATGCGCTTGGCCTCGGTGCCGACGGCAACGACACTTTTCTGATTACCATGGGTCCGAATGGCCACAACCGACGGCTCATTCAGGACGATACCGCGCTCGCGCACGTAAATAAGGGTGTTGGCAGTGCCCAGGTCAATGGAAAGATCGCTGGAAAACATGCCACGCAGTTTCTTGAACATGGGGAAAGGACCCTAGGCAACGCGTGGGTAAAAAAGTGCGGCAAACTCTAACAACGACAGGGATTTTGGGCAAGGCGCCAATGTGCTAAATTGGCCGACTTTCTGTGCACCAACCCCCACAATCGCGGCCGTAAGACCGTAGAAATGCGGTAGTGTTCCGACAATCTAACACACGGACAGCCTCCGTTCTGTTTTCCACTGGAGATTCCCATGGCGCTTGAACGCTCCGACGTGGAAAAAATCGCTCATCTGGCCTCGCTTGGCCTGAATGAAGCCGATCTTCCACAGACCACCGCAGCCCTGAACAGCATTCTCGGGCTGGTTGACCAAATGCAGGCCGTGAATACCGACGGCATCGAGCCCCTGGCTCACCCGCTGGAAGCCAGCCAGCGCCTGCGCGCAGACGTCGTGACCGAGCGCAATAATCGCGAGGCCTACCAGTCCATCGCGCCAGCGGTCGAAAACGGCCTGTACCTGGTTCCGAAAGTCATCGACTAAAGGGAAAGAGCCTTTCATGCATCACATGACTCTGGCCGAGATCGCCCGCGGTCTCGCCGACAAAAAGTTTTCTTCCGAAGAGCTGACCAAGACCCTGCTTGCGCGCATCGCCGAGCTGGACCCCAAGGTCAACAGCTTCATCAGCCTCACCGAAGAGCTGGCCCTGAGCCAGGCCAAGGCCGCGGATGTACGCCGCGCCAACGGTGAAAACGGTGCCCTGCTGGGCGCACCGATCGCCCACAAGGACCTGTTCTGCACCCAGGGCGTGCGCACCAGCTGCGGCTCGAAGATGCTCGACAACTTCAAGGCGCCCTACGACGCCACCGTGGTCGCCAAGCTGGCCGCTGCCGGGGCCGTGACCCTGGGCAAGACCAACATGGACGAATTCGCCATGGGGTCGGCCAACGAGTCGAGCTACTACGGCGCGGTGAAGAACCCGTGGAACCTGGAACACGTGCCCGGCGGTTCGTCCGGTGGTTCGGCTGCGGCCGTTGCCGCGCGCTTCCTGCCAGCCGCCACGGCGACCGACACCGGCGGCTCGATCCGCCAGCCGGCGGCCTTCACCAACCTCACCGGCCTGAAGCCGACCTACGGTCGGGTTTCCCGCTGGGGCATGATCGCCTACGCCTCCAGCCTCGATCAGGGCGGCCCACTGGCCCGCACGGCCGAAGACTGCGCGATTTTGTTACAAGGCATGGCAGGCTTCGACGCCCAGGACTCCACCAGCATCGATGAACCGGTGCCGGACTACAGCACCAGCCTCAATGCTTCGCTCAAGGGCCTGCGCATCGGCGTGCCGAAGGAATACTTCAGCGCCGGTCTCGACCCGCGCATTGCCGAATTGGTGCACAACAGCGTCAAGGAGCTGGAAAAGCTCGGCGCCGTGATCAAGGAAATCAGCCTGCCGAACAACCAGCATGCGATTCCTGCCTACTACGTGATCGCGCCGGCAGAAGCCTCTTCCAACCTGTCGCGTTTCGACGGCGTGCGCTTCGGCTACCGCTGCGAGAACCCGAAGGACCTGACCGACCTGTACAAACGCTCCCGTGGCGAAGGCTTCGGTGCCGAAGTGCAACGCCGGATCATGGTCGGTGCCTACGCCCTGTCCGCCGGCTATTACGACGCGTACTACCTCAAGGCGCAAAAGATCCGACGCCTGATCAAGAACGACTTCATGGCTGCCTTTGAAGAAGTCGACGTGATCCTCGGCCCAACCACGCCGAACCCGGCCTGGAAGATCGGCGCCAAGACCGGCGACCCGATTGCCGAGTACCTGGAAGACCTCTACACCATCACCGCCAACCTCGCGGGCCTGCCGGGCTTGTCCATGCCTGCCGGTTTCGTCGATGGCCTGCCGGTGGGCGTGCAATTGCTCGCCCCGTACTTCCAGGAAGGCCGCCTGCTCAATGTGGCGCACCAGTACCAGTTGAACACCGACTGGCACACTCGCACCCCTACCGGCTTCTGAGGAGAACACTATGCAATGGGAAGTTGTGATCGGGCTGGAGATTCATACCCAGCTCGCCACCCAATCGAAGATTTTCTCCGGTAGCGCCACCACGTTCGGCTCCGAGCCCAACACCCAGGCCAGCCTGGTAGACCTGGGCATGCCTGGCGTACTGCCGGTGCTGAACCAGGAAGCCGTGCGCATGGCGGTGATGTTCGGCCTGGCGATTGACGCCGAGATCGGCCAGCACAACGTGTTCGCGCGCAAGAACTACTTCTACCCGGACCTGCCCAAGGGCTACCAGATCAGCCAGATGGAATTGCCGATCGTCGGCAAGGGCTACCTGGACATCCCGCTGGAAGACGGCACCATCAAGCGTGTCGGCGTCACCCGTGCGCACCTGGAAGAAGACGCCGGCAAGAGCCTGCACGAAGAGTTCAACGGTGCCACCGGTATCGACCTGAACCGTGCCGGCACCCCGCTGCTGGAGATCGTGTCCGAGCCGGACATGCGCAGCGCCAAGGAAGCCGTGGCCTACGTCAAGACCATCCACGCGCTGGTGCGTTACCTGGGCATCTGTGACGGCAACATGGCCGAAGGCTCGCTGCGTTGCGACTGCAACGTGTCGGTGCGGCCAAAAGGCCAGGCCGAGTACGGCACTCGCTGCGAGATCAAGAACGTCAACTCGTTCCGCTTTATCGAGAAAGCGATCAACACCGAAGTGCGGCGCCAGATCGAATTGATCGAGGACGGCGGCAAGGTGATCCAGCAAACGCGCCTGTACGACCCGAACAAAGACGAAACCCGCGCCATGCGCAGCAAAGAGGAAGCCAACGACTACCGTTACTTCCCCGATCCGGACCTGTTACCGGTGGTGCTTGAGGATTCGTTCCTCAATGACATCCGCGCCACCCTGCCGGAGTTGCCGCCGCAAAAACGCGAGCGCTTCCAGGCGCAGTTCGGCCTGTCGATCTACGATGCCAGCGTGCTGGCTTCGAGCCGTGAGCAAGCCGACTACTTCGAAAAGGTCGTGAGCATTGCCGGTGACGCCAAGCTGGCGGCCAACTGGGTGATGGTCGAGCTGGGCAGCCTGCTGAACAAACAGGGCCTGGAGATCGACGAAGCACCGGTGTCGGCCGAGCAATTGGGCGGCATGCTGCTGCGCATCAAGGACAACACCATCTCCGGCAAAATCGCCAAGACCGTGTTCGAAGCCATGGCCAGCGGTGAAGGCAGCGCCGACGAGATCATCGAGAAACGCGGTCTCAAGCAAGTCACCGACAGCGGCGCCATCTCGGCCGTGCTGGATGAAATGCTGGCGGCCAACGCCGAGCAGGTCGAACAGTACCGTGCGGCAGACGAAGCCAAGCGCGGCAAGATGTTCGGTTTCTTTGTCGGCCAGGCGATGAAAGCCTCCAAAGGCAAGGCCAACCCGCAACAGGTGAACGAACTGCTGAAAAGCAAGCTCGAAGGCTGATTGCGATGAATGGTCCGGGCGAGACTTCATGCCTGACTCGGACTCCCTGTGGGAGGGGGCTTGCCCCCGATAGCAGAGTGTCAGTCACTGCTGTTTTGACTGAATCACCGCTATCGGGGGCAAGCCCCCTCCCACATTTGTGATGGGGGCACCTTGATAATGAAGCGTCTATTAGGCCTATGGGCTCTATTCTCACTGCTGGCCGGCTGCGCCAGCGGCCTCATCGACCCCAACGGCTACGACGAAACCGGCACCGCCTCTTATTACGGCGCCAGGCACCATGGCAAGAAAACCGCCAGCGGTGAACCCTTCAACCAGAACGCCCTGACCGCCGCCCACCGGCGACTGCCCTTCGGCACCCAGGTCAAGGTCACCAATCTCGACAACGACAAATCCGTCGTGGTCCGCATCAACGATCGCGGCCCGCATACCCGTGGGCGCTTGATCGATCTATCACGCAAGGCGGCCGAGCAACTGGGTATGCTGGGCAGCGGCACTGCGCGGGTTCGCGTGCAAGCCCTGAGCAATTGAAGACGGAGCCCTGGCCATTTTCGGATTAACCGCCCTCTCGCCCTGGAGCCTGCTCGAACTGGTCAGCGGCCTGGTGCTGCTGATCCTCGGCGCCGAGATCCTGGTGCGCGCCGCCGTGCGCCTGGCCGCCAGCCTCAAGGTGCGGCCGCTGATCATCGGTCTTACGGTCGTCGCCTTCGGCAGCAGCGCGCCCCAGATGACCGTCAGCCTGCAGGCCACCCTGGCCGGCAATACCGACATTGCCGTGGGCAGCGTGATCGGCAGCAGCATCTTCAACATCCTCGTGACCCTGGGCCTGTCGGCGCTGATCATCCCCCTGCGCGTCTCGCGGCAGCTGGTGCGCCTGGATATTCCGGTGATGATCCTCGCCGGACTGCTGGTGTTTACCCTGGCGGCCAATGAAGAACTGACGCCGGTCGATGGCCTGCTGCTGCTGATTGCTCTGCTGGCCTACCTCGGCGTGCTGCATTACCAGACCCGCCATTCGCGCCGCCCGCGCACCCTGGATACCGTCGCCCGGGCGCCCTGGCTGAGCAGTGTGCTGCAGATGCTCGGCGGGTTGTTGATCCTCGTGCTGGCCGGGCACTTGCTGCTCGGCGCGGCGGTGGATGTGGCGGCTGACCTGGGCCTGTCGGAGCGCATCATCGGCCTTACGCTGATCGGCGTCGGCACGTCACTGCCCTGCCTGGCCACCTCACTGATTGCCGCCCTGCGCGGCCAGCGGGAAATTGCCGTGGGCAACGTGATCGGCAGCAACCTGTTCAACCTGCTGGGTGTATTGGGGCTGACCGCGCTGCTCGCGCCTTCGCCGCTGTCGGTGTCGCCCAACGCCCTGGACTTTGACCTGCCGGTGATGCTCGGCGTGGTGGTGCTGTGCCTGCCGGTGTTTTATACCGGCTACCGCGTCACCCGCGCCGAAGGCCTGGTACTGCTGGGCCTGTACCTGGCGTATGGGCTGCACGTGATGTCGTTCACCACCGGCATGCCCCTGGCCAACAAGCTTGAACAACTGATGCTGTATTACGTCCTGCCAGTGCTGGTGGCTTTCCTGTTGTTCAGCACGCTGCGAGCCTGGCGCCGCCAACACAAGAGGGAATCGCAATGACCGATCAGAAAAAGCCCGGGGTTGAAATGCGTCGCCAGGTGATGGGCGATGTGTTCGTCGACCGCGCCCTGGGCAACGCCACCGAATTCACCCAGCCGCTGCAGGACTTCGTCAACGAACATGCCTGGGGCAGCGTGTGGACCCGCGAAGGCTTGCCGCTGAAGACGCGCAGCCTGATCACCCTCGCCGCCCTCACCGCACTCAAGTGCCCCCAGGAGCTCAAGGGCCACGTGCGTGGCGCGTTGAACAATGGCTGTACTGTGGAGGAAATTCGCGAAGCGCTGCTGCATTGCGCGGTGTATGCCGGCGTACCGGCGGCGATTGATGCGTTTCGGGCGGCGCAGGAAGTCATCGACACCTATCAGAAAGAAGGCTAGATCCAGCCACCCGCCTGCAACACGAAAATCCCGATATTCGTGGTCACTGCCGCCATCAGCGTGGTGATCACGATAATCGCCGCCGCCAGTTCATGATTGCCCTCGGCCGCCCTGGCCATCACGAAGCTCGCCGCGGCGGTCGGCGCACCGAAGTACAGGAACAGGATCCCCAACTCCGGCCCGCGAAAGCCCAGCAGCCACGCGCCCAGGGTCGCGACCACCGGCAGCCAGACCATCTTCATCAAGCTCGCGCTCAGCGCCATATTGCCGCTCTTGCGCAGCGCCGCCAGGGACAGGGTGCCGCCAATGCAGATCAATGCCAACGGCAAGGTGGTGTCCGCCAGGTACTGCATGGATTTTTCCAGCCAGCCCGGCAGGCCAATCTGAAAATACGCGAACGGCGCCGCCACGATCACGCTGATGATCAGCGGATTGGCTACCACACTTTTGCAGATGCTCCACGGGTCGGACTTGATCACCGGGCTGTACACCGCCAGCACAATGGTCGACAGGGTGTTGTAGAACAGGATCACCAGCGCCGCGAGGATCGCGCCGAGGGAAATGCCGTAGTCGCCGTACATGCTGGCCGCCAGGGCCAGGCCGATCACTCCGTTATTGCCGCGAAACGCGCCCTGGGTGTAGATGCCTCGGTCTTCACGCTTGCAGCGAAAAATCGCCCAGCCCCAGGCCAGGGCAAAGCTCAGCAGCGTGGCGACGGCAAAATAGATCAGCAACCCCGGCTTGAGCGCCGAGTGCAGGTCGGCGTGGAGGATGCCGAGGAACAGCAGCGCCGGCATGGTGACGTTGAACACCAGGGACGAAGCCGTGTGGATAAAGTTGTCGTTGATCCAGTTGATGCGCTTGAGCAGCACACCCAGGAACAGCATGGCGAATACCGGCGCAGTGATGGTGAGGGTGGTGAGGAAAATAGCCAGCATGCCGGGGAGAACCTTGGTGAGCGTCGTCAGGTGGCTAATGATAAGCCACTACAACCCGGTTAGTCTGGTCCAGATCCCTGTAGTGAGCGGGCTTGCCCCGCGCTGGGTGGCGAAGCCGCCCCATCTCAGGCACTGAGCTCCTTCAGTTAGAGTTGAAAGTCCTGAGTTTAGGGCGGCTTCGCCACCCAGCGCGGGGCAAGCCCGCTCACCACAATCAGGTAATCGGCGCCGGGTTGAACAAGGTGATGTCGTTATGCAGCTTGTGATGTTCCGCCCAGGTCTGCTTCTTACCGCTGGCCACGTCCAGGTAGAAGTGGAACAACTCCCAGCCCAACTCCTCGATGGTCGCGCGCCCGGTGGCAATGCGCCCGGCGTCGATATCGATGAGGTCCGGCCAGCGCTGCGCCAGCTCCGTACGCGTCGAGACCTTCACCACCGGCGCCATCGCCAGCCCGTAAGGGGTACCACGCCCGGTGGTGAACACATGCAGGTTCATCCCCGCCGCCAGTTGCAGGGTGCCGCAGACAAAATCACTGGCCGGTGTCGCGCAGAAGATCAGGCCCTTGCTCTTGAAGCGCTCGCCAGGGCCCAGCACGCCGTTGATCGCGCTGCTGCCGGACTTGACGATGGAGCCCAGGGACTTCTCGACAATGTTCGACAGCCCGCCCTTCTTGTTGCCTGGCGTGGTGTTGGCACTGCGATCCGCTTCACCCTTGGCCAGGTAACGGTCGTACCAGTCCATTTCCCTGACCAACTCTTCGGCAACTTCCTTCGTCTCTGCGCGCGAAGTCAGCAGGTAAATGGCATCCCGCACTTCGGTGACTTCGGAAAACATCACCGTTGCCCCGGCCCGCAGCAACAAATCCGAGGCATAGCCCAGCGCCGGGTTGGCGGTGATGCCGGAAAACGCATCACTGCCGCCGCACTGCATGCCCAGGATCAACTCGGACGCCGGCACGGTTTCCCGGCGACGCTGGTCGAGCTTCTTCAGGCGCACTTCGGCCAAGTCCATGATCTGCTCGATCATCTCGGTAAAGCCATGGCTGGAATCCTGCAACCGATACAGCCACGGCTCGCTGAGGTCGACGGAGCTGTCGTTGTCGTGCATCACCTGCCCGGCCTGCAATTTCTCGCAGCCCAGGCTGATCACCAGGGCTTCGCCGCCCAGGTTCGGGTTGCGCGCCAGGTTACGCACGGTACGGATCGGGATGTAGGCATCCGTCGCGGTGATCGCTACCCCGCAGCCGTAGCTGTGGGTCAGCGCCACCACGTCATCGACGTGAGGGTACTTGGGCAGCAATTCGTCCTTGATGCGCTTGACCGCATGGTCCAGCACGCCCGTCACACACTGCACCGTGGTGGTGATGCCGAGGATATTGCGCGTGCCCACGGTACCGTCGGCGTTGCGATAGCCCTCGAAGGTAAACCCCTCCAACGGTGCCTGGGCTTCAGGCACCTCGGTGGACAGCGGCAAGCTGTCCAGCGGTGGCGCGGTGGGCATGCGCAGTTGATCTTCCTGGACCCAACTGCCGCGCGGAATCGGCGCCAGGGCGTAACCGATGGTCTGTCCGTAGCGAATAATCTGACCGCCTTCGGGGATGTCTTCCAGAGTCACTTTGTGGCTCTGGGGGATGAAATCCACGGTCACCAGGCCGTCCGGGAACTCGGTCCCGGCCGGTACGCCCTGGTCGTTGACCACGATCACTACGTTGTCGCGCTCGTGCAGGCGGATGGAGCGCGGCGAGTCGGCATGTTCAATCAACTGCATCACGGGGCCTCTCAGGAATGCGCTTCGGTTAGGTTGGTCAACTCAGGCCCCTTGCTTGGCGGCTCTTTGAGTACTACACGCTTGATCGGGCCGACGATGACCAGATAGCTGAACACCGCCACCAGCGCGTTGGCGCCGACAAACACCAGGGCCCACTTGAACGAGCCGGTGGTGCTGATGATGTAGCCGATGACAATCGGCGTGGTGATCGACGCGAGGTTACCGAAGGTGTTGAACAAGCCGCCACTGAGACCGGCGATTTGTTTCGGCGAGGTGTCGGACACGACCGCCCAACCCAGTGCGCCGACGCCCTTGCCGAAGAAGGCCAAGGCCATGAAGCCCACCACCATCCATTCAACGTCTACATAGTTGCACGCGATGATGCTGCTGGAGACCAGCAGACCGGCAATGATCGGCGCCTTGCGGGCGAACGTCAGCGAATGGCCTTTGCGCAGCAGGTAGTCGGAAATCACCCCGCCCAGCACGCCACCGATAAACCCGCAGATCGCCGGCAACGAGGCGATGAAACCGGCCTTGAGGATGGTCATGCCGCGATCCTGCACCAGGTACACCGGGAACCAGGTCAGGAAGAAGTAGGTGATGCCGTTGATGCAGTACTGGCCCAGGTACACGCCAAGCATCATGCGGTTGGTCAGCAACTGACGGATGTAATCCCACTTCGGACCGTCGGTTTTCTTACCCTTGCCCTTGTCCTGATCCATATCGACCATCGCGCCATTGGCGGCGATGTGATTGAGCTCGGCTTCGTTGATCATCGGGTGCTGGCGCGGGCTGTGGATAACTTTCAGCCAGATCAGCGAGAACACGATGCCGATCACGCCCATCACGATAAACACGTGCTGCCAGCCGAAGCGGTAGACGATCCAGCCCATCAGCGGCGCGAACAACACCGTGGCGAAGTACTGCGCCGAGTTGAAGATCGCCGAGGCCGTACCGCGCTCGGCGGTCGGGAACCAGGCGGCAACAATGCGCGCGTTGCCCGGGAAGGACGGCGCCTCGGCCAGGCCCACCATGAAGCGCAGCATGAACAGCGCAACCACTGCGGTGGAGACACCGAACTCACCGACATAGCCTTGCAGCACGGTGAACAGTGACCAGGTGAAGATGCTCAGGGCATAGACTTTTTTCGAGCCGAATCGGTCCAGCAGCCAGCCGCCGGGGATTTGCCCGGCCACGTAGGCCCAACCGAATGCGGAGAAGATATAACCGAGGGTGACCGCGTCGATGCCGAGGTCTTTTTGCAGGCTGGAGCCCGCGATTGCAATGGTGGCCCGGTCGGCATAGTTGATCGTGGTCACCAGGAACAGCATGAGCAGGATCAAATAGCGGACATGGGTCGGCTTGGTCGCTTGCATGTAGAAGTACTCCCACTAATTATTTTTTTTGCGGGTAATGGTTTTCTGTTTTTTGTCGTGGGGACCGGCAGGCCTCCGGCCCCCACTGGGTGTTGCGTATTACGAACCGATGTAGCTGGTTTTCACCACGGTGTAGAACTCCTGGGCATAGCGACCTTGCTCCCGCGAGCCATAGGACGAGCCTTTACGGCCACCGAATGGAACGTGGTAATCCACACCTGCGGTCGGCAGGTTGACCATCACCATCCCCGCCTGGGAGTGGCGCTTGAAGTGGTTGGCGTACTTCAACGACGTGGTGGCAATGCCCGCCGACAAACCGAACTCGGTGTCGTTGGCCATGGCCAGTGCCGCCTCGTAGTCCGCCACGCGCACGACGTTGGCGACTGGGCCGAAGATCTCTTCACGGCTGATACGCATGGCGGCTTCGCTGTCGGCAAACAGCGTCGGCGCCAGGTAGTAGCCTTCGGTGTCGCAGGTGACCAAGCCGCCACCGCTCACCAGCCGCGCGCCTTCGCTTTGGCCGATGTCGATGTACTTCATGTCCTGGTCCAGTTGAGCCTGGGAAACCACCGGGCCGATGTCGGTGCCGCTTTTCAGCGCGTGGCCGACCTTGATCGACTTCATGCGCTCGGCCATGGCCGCGACGAACTGGTCGTGGATACCGGCGGTGACGATCAGGCGGCTGGACGCCGTGCAACGCTGGCCGGTGGAGTAGAACGCGCTCTGTACCGACAACTCGACGGCCTGCTTGAGATCGGCGTCGTCGAGAATGATCTGCGGGTTCTTGCCGCCCATTTCCAACTGCACTTTGGCTTGGCGCGATACGCAGCTGACAGCGATCTGGCGACCCACACCGACGGAGCCGGTGAAGCTGATGCCGTCGACTTTCGGGCTGTTGACCAGCACATCGCCCACCACACGGCCGCTGCCCATTACCAGGTTGAACACACCGGCAGGGAAACCGGCCCGGGAGATGATCTCCGCCAGGGCCCAGGCGCAGCCCGGTACCAGTTCAGCCGGCTTGATCACCACACAGTTGCCGTAGGCCAGGGCCGGGGCGATTTTCCAGGCGGGAATGGCGATCGGGAAGTTCCACGGGGTGATCAGGCCGACCACACCGAGGGCTTCACGGGTGACTTCCACGTTGACGCCCGGGCGTACCGACGGCACGTAGTCGCCGGACAACCGCAGGCATTCACCGGCGAAGAACTTGAAGATGTTACCGGCGCGGGTCACTTCGCCGATGGCTTCCGGCAGGGTCTTGCCTTCTTCACGGGCCAACAGGGTGCCGAGTTCTTCGCGACGGGCGAGGATTTCGCTGCCGACTTTATCCAGGGCATCGTGGCGAGCCTGGATCCCGGAAGTGGACCAGGCCGGGAATGCGGCACGGGCGGCGTCGATGGCGGCGTTGACCTGGGTGACGTCGGCCTTGGCGTATTCACCAATGACATCGGACAACTCCGACGGGTTGAGGTTGACGCAGTAGTCGGCGCCGGCAACCCATTCACCGTTGATGTAGTTCTCAAAACGCTTTACTTGGGACACGAATCTTCTCCTGACGCAAAAGGCCGCTGATTGCTCAGCGGCCTTGTGGATAATTTATTGCGGACCTTGCTTGTCGATCAGCGCGGCCAGGGCTTCGTATTCTTCCGGCAGCAGATCGGTCAGCGGCGTGCGCACAGGGCCTGCGTCATAGCCGACGATTTTTGCACCCGCCTTGACGATGCTCACGGCATAACCGGCCTTGCGGTTACGGATGTCCAGGTACGGCAGGAAGAAGTCGTCGATGATCTTGGCGACGGTGGCGTGATCGTCCTTGGCAATGGCGTGGTAGAAATCCATCGCGGTTTTCGGGATGAAGTTGAACACCGCCGAGGAGTACACCGGTACGCCCAAGGCCTTGTAGGCAGCGGCGTAGACCTCTGCGGTCGGCAGGCCGCCGAGGTAGCTGAAACGATCGCCCAGACGGCGGCGGATCGACACCATCAACTCGATGTCACCCAGGCCATCTTTGTAGCCGATCAGGTTCGGGCAGCGCTCGGCCAGGCGTTCCAGCAGCGGAGCGGTCAGGCGGCACACGTTGCGGTTGTAGACCACCACACCGATCTTGACCGATTTGCACACCGCTTCAACGTGGGCGGCAACGCCATCCTGGCTGGCTTCGGTGAGGTAGTGCGGCAGCAGCAGCAGGCCTTTGGCGCCCAGGCGCTCGGCTTCTTGCGCGTACTCGATGGCCTGGCGGGTCGAACCACCGACACCGGCGAGGATCGGCACGCTGGTAGCGCAGGTATCAACGGCGGTCTTGATCACTTGGGAATATTCGCTGGCGGCGAGGGAGAAAAACTCACCTGTGCCGCCCGCTGCGAACAAAGCAGTGGCGCCGTAGGGGGCCAGCCATTCCAGGCGCTTGATGTAGCCCGCCTGGTGGAAGTCACCCTGGGCGTTGAAATCGGTCACCGGGAAAGACAGCAGACCGTGGGAGAGGATGGACTTCAGTTCTTGTGGATTCATTATTCGAACACCCTGGGCGAAGACTTTCTATTGAAAGGTTGTTGGTTTTGTTGATGTCGTACGTCATCGTACAACTATAAATAATTTCGTCAACTGCAATTCATCGGCGTTGTGCACTTGAGGGAGTTGAAAGGCTTGGGCAGCGGTGTTCTTGACGTAGGAAATTATTCCTCTATGCTCGGCATGACTGTATATACATACAGTCATCAAGGAAGATTCCTACGACATAGCAAGGAGCTAACATGTCAGGCCCTGAACTTGCGGCACCCCAAAAAAAACCGCCTACCCTGCGCTTCGAAGGCGGTGAACACACCGCCATCGGCGACGATACGCTGTTGCGCTTCAGCAAGGACGCCCCGGCAATCCCCGCGCGGCAAGTCGAACTGCACCTGCCCAACGGGTTGGCACTCACCTACGGCCAAGTGATCGCCCTGGGCGGTGACTTTTATGGTATCCCCGGCCAGCCCATCAACGAGGGCACCTCACCTGCCGATCGTATGCAACGTTTCAGCGCCGCGTTCAACTCACTGGCCGTGCTGCCGGCCTCGCGGGACGAAGCGCCGAAGATCCTGGCGGTGATGCAAAAAGAGATCAACGCGGTCAACCAGGCGATCAAGGACGGCAAGCAAGCCCATGAAGCCTATGATGCCCTGGGTGATACATTGTCCGAGGAATGGAACCGCATCACCGGTGGCGGCAGCGCGGTGTCGGCATTGATCCCACTTGGACGCTACCTGAAGCTGGCGGCGGACAACGCCGACCACTTCGGCGAATGGGCGATGGCGGCCTACCTGGCGGGGCATACAGCCGCCTTGCAACAGGCTGTAGTGGCCCACCAGACCGGTACCGATCAGGCATTGGAACTGGCCTACGCCATGAACGGCTTTGCCGATCACTTCTTGACCGATCTATTTTCTGCCGGCCACCTGCGCGTGCCGCGCAAACAACTGGCGGCGGTCGTCACTCCGGGCGAACTGGGCTCGCTGATCAGCCGCTTCATGCACGATGAAGACAGCAAGTTCGGGCTCAAGGTGCGCAATGCCATGGGTGACGAGTGGCATGCCTATGGCGACAAACGCTATTTCGACAGTATCGACGCAGCCAATCGGGCACAGGTCAAACGCGCCGTTCAGGCATCCGCTGATGAGATCTTCGAAACCTTCATCAGTGGCGTTGCGCCCTCCCCGGCCAACTTCAAGGCACCGCTGTATGTGCCGGATCTGAATGCCGCGCAGAACCCGGCGAATAACTTTTCGCCGCTGTTCAAGATGGAGGGAGACAAGGTGCTGCGTCGCAAGGACGTGAATGACCTCAACGACAAGCACTGGACCAATGATTGGTGGGGGTGGAGTACGTATTTGTTGCTCAAGGATTACAAGCCGAATACGCCGGCTTGAGCGGTACCGCCTGTCGATACTGTGAGTTCTAACAGTTATGTACCGTTCATCAAGGGCGGATAACACACCTCAGGGGGCTTAGAAATTGGCTCCTGAGGCGATTTGTTGCAGCACTCCTGATGCCTGAAGCGTCAGGCCACCGCACCATAGGCCGACAAGGGAACGGACCCCAGGAAAATCAATGCGACTGAATATCAAGGACCCTAACGTTGCGCCAGCTCCGGTCTGTGCTTGATTTTTGCTTCTTTTACTAAGGTTGATGAGAGAGGTGCGTCATGAAAACCACTGATGAAATTTTCGGCCTACTGGCCTCCAGTTTCGAAGCCCATCGGGACAATAAAGATCAAGACTTTGATCCCGATATGCCTTTGGCCGAGCTGATTGCTGACGAGAACGAAAGGCGTCGTGTGATTGACACGTCCGTGAAGGCGCTTCAGTTGAACCTTCCTGATGACGTGGCGAAGAAAGCGACACTGGACTCGTTAGCGTCCTACATCCAATCAATGCAAACGTCATAGAAAACGCTGAACGGCACATAAGCCACCTGCTGACGATCAGCCTGCCCTTTCAGCCTCTTCATGAGCATGGCGCAGCCGCTCACGGCTATTGGTCAGGTGCAAGCGCATCGCCGCCCTCGCCGCATCCGAATCCTGGCGGGCAATCGCCTCATAAATTTCTTCGTGTTCGCGGCTCAGGCGCCCCATGTAGTGCTGGTGGTCATCATGGGCCAGGCGTGCCGAGTTCAGGCGCGTACGCGGGATGATGCTGGTGCCCAGGTGGGTCATGATGTCGGTGAAGTAGCGGTTGCCGGTGGACAACGCAATTTCCAGGTGGAATGCGAAGTCCGAGGCCACTGCATCACCGGCGTGCGCCGCGCTTTCATTCAGGGCATCGAGGGCCGCGCGCATGGCGGCCAGCTGTTCATCGCTACGGCGCAGTGCGGCCAGCCCGGCGGATTCCACTTCCAGGCTGATACGCAGTTCGAGAATCGCCAGCACGTCACGCAAAGTGACTACCGTAGCCGGGTCGATTCGAAAGCCGCTCGGGCTCGGCGTGTCGAGCACAAAGGTGCCGATACCATGACGGGTTTCCACCTGCCCCGCCGCCTGCAAGCGGGAGATGGCTTCGCGGACCACGGTGCGGCTGACGCCATGGGCGTCCATGATCGCCGATTCGGTGGGCAGCTTGTCGCCACGCTTGAGTTGGCCGTCGCGGATCTGCTCGGACAACACCGTGACCAATTCCTGGGCAAGGCTGCGGCGCTTGCGGGGAAGACGAGGGGCGGTGCTGGCGTTTTCCATTTGGAGTCATCTATCTCGGTTGGGTAAAGAGGCATCATAGCCCATGGTGGTTGTACGATCACCGTTCAGTCGCGACTTTCACTCATATCCTGCGTGCAAAAAAATGCCTCGATACGGATCGAGGCATTTTTCCAGCGCACCCGAAGGCGAACGCCGCTTACTTCACCACTTTCAGACTCGGCCGACCGCTTGGACGCGGTGGCTCGCTATCCGGTGGCGGCACATCATCGCCGTCTTCCTCTTCAATCACTTCGTCGTCCTCGAAAGGCGACTCCAGATCGAACACCATGCCTTGGCCGTTCTCCCGGGCATAGATGCCGAGGATAGCGCCAATCGGCACGTACAGCGTGTGCGGCACACCGCCGAAACGCCCTTCGAAGCTGACCGCTTCATTGTCCATGTGCAGGTGGCGCACGGCACTGGGTGATACGTTCAACACAATCTGCCCGTCACTGGCAAACCCCTGCGGTACCTGAACCGCAGGAAACTCGGAATTGACCAGCATGTGCGGGGTGCAATCGTTATCCACAATCCACTCATAGAGCGCGCGGACCAGGTAAGGTCGACTGGAGTTCATCAACGGCTCCTTAAGCCTTAGCGCATATCGCGTTCGACACCAGACAGACTTGCCTGGAAAGCCTCACGCGCAAACTGGCGCTCCATGTAATCAAGCAACGGCTTGGCCGGCCGTGGCAGTTCAATGCCCAGAATCGGCAAGCGCCAGAGTATGGGTAATAGGCAGCAATCCACCAAGCTTTGTTCCTCACTGAGGAAAAAAGGTTTATCAGCGAACAACGGCGAAACACCGGTCAGGCTCTCGCGCAATTCCTTGCGCGCCTGCACCCGAGCGGCTTCTTTGCTGCGGGTATCCAGGATCAAATCCACCAGCCCGCACCAATCTCGCTGGATCCGATGGATCAGCAGGCGGCTGTTGGCACGGGCCACCGGATACACCGGCAGCAAAGGCGGATGCGGGTAACGCTCATCCAGATATTCCATCACCACGGTTGACTCCCACAACGCCAGGTCACGATCGACCAGGGTGGGCAAGCTGCCGTAAGGGTTCACTTCGATCAGTTTCGGCGGATGACGACCCACCTCCACACTGATGATCTCGGCGCTGACACCCTTCTCTGCGAGTACGATGCGTACTCGGTGGGAATAGTGGTCGGCGGGGTCGGAGTAACAGGCCAACCGATTGGTCACGCCCATGGCGGTCCTCCTCGCTTGTTGAAATTATGGAAAGCTCAAAAACGAGCGCGCCCAGAAAGCATCTCTGCAGCCTCTGGAAAGTCCAGGTCGCTACGGGTTAGAGATGCCGCTGGGCGCGCAAGATTAACAGCAATTGCTTACGGTTGGATCAATGCACATCCTTCCAGTATTCGCGTTTAAGCAGATAAGCGAATACGAAGAAGAAAGCCAGGTACAGCAAGACATACGTCCCGATGCGCTGGTGTTGCAGTTTGACGGGGTTGGCCGAATAGGCCAGGAAGGTCACCAGATTCTTGACCTTCTCGTCAAACTGCTCGTCAGTCAACGAACCAGGGGTTTCTATCTTCAGTTGATCGCACGCTTCATGAGTCAAAGGCGTCCCGGTCAACGGATCATATTGCTTCTTGCCGTCTTCGACGACCTGAACCTGCTTGCATCCTACCACTTGCTTGCCTTGCAGGCCGACCAGAACGTTAGGCATGCCGACGTTCGGGAACACACGGTTGTTCACGCCATAAGGGCGCGCCGGGTCCTCGTAGAAGGATTTCAGGTAGCCGTAGAGCCAGTCGGTGCCGCGTACACGTGCCACCAGCGTCAAGTCAGGCGGTGCTGCGCCGAACCAGGTCTTGGCGTCGGCAGGCTTCATGCCGATATTCATGTGGTCGCCGATCTTGGCACCGGTGAACACCAGCTTCTCCAGCATCATTTCATGGGGGATACCGAGGTCATCGGCCACCCGCTCGTAACGCTGGAACTTGGCGCTGTGGCAGCCCATGCAGTAGTTGGCGAACGTACGCGCGCCGTCTTGCATAGCCGCCTTGTCAGACACGTCGATATCGACTTTTTCCAGTTCCGGGCCGCCGTGTTCGGCAGCGAAGGACAGTAGCGGCAGCGCCGCAAGCATCAATGCAACGAATAATTTTTTCATCAGCCAGTCACCCTTTCCGGAACCGGTTTGGTCTTCTCGAGCCGGGTGTAGAACGGCATCAGAATGAAGTAGGCGAAGTACAGGAAGGTGCAGACCTGCGACAGCAGCGTACGCTCAGGGGTCGGCGCCAATACGCCCAACACGCCCAGAATCACGAATGCTATGCAGAACACCCACAGCCAGATTTTGCTCAGCCAGCCTTTGTAGCGCATGGACTTGACCGGGCTTCGGTCGAGCCACGGCAACACGAACAGCACCGCAATGGCCGCGCCCATGGCGATGACGCCCATGAGTTTGTCGGGGATCGCCCGCAAGATCGCGTAGAACGGCGTGAAGTACCAGACCGGGGCAATGTGCTCAGGTGTCTTGAAGGCGTTCGCCTGTTCGAAGTTCGGCTTCTCGAGGAAATAACCACCCATCTCCGGGAAAAAGAACACGATCGAGCAGAACACGAAGAGGAACACGACCACGCCGACAATGTCTTTCACGGTGTAGTACGGGTGGAACGGGATGCCATCCAGCGGGATGCCGTTCTCGTCCTTGTGCTTCTTGATGTCAACGCCGTCCGGGTTGTTGGAACCCACTTCGTGCAGCGCCAGGATGTGCAGCACCACCAGGCCCAGGATCACAATCGGCAGCGCCACGACGTGCAGGGCGAAGAAGCGGTTCAGGGTGATACCGGAGATCAGGTAGTCACCACGGATCCACTGGGTCAGGTCGTTGCCGATGACCGGAATGGCACCGAACAGCGAGATGATCACCTGGGCGCCCCAGTACGACATCTGGCCCCATGGCAGCAGGTAGCCCATGAAGGCTTCCGCCATCAGCGCCAGGTAGATCAGCATGCCGAACACCCACACCAGCTCGCGGGGCTTCTGGTACGAACCGTAGAGCAAGCCACGGAACATGTGCAGGTAGACCACGATAAAGAACGCTGAAGCGCCGGTGGAGTGCAGCAGACGCAGGATCGAGCCGTACTCGACGTCACGCATGATGTATTCGACGGAAGCAAACGCCTCCTCCGCCGACGGGGTGTAGCTCATCGTCAGCCAGACACCGGTGACGATCTGGTTGACCAGCACCAGCAGTGCCAGGGAGCCAAAGAAGTAGAAGAAGTTGAAGTTCTTCGGGGCGTAATACTTGCTGAGATGGTCTTCCCACATTTTAGTAGCGGGGAAGCGTGCATCGACCCAATCCATGAACTTGCTCATCACGCGTTCTCCTTATCGAGGCCAATGACAATGAGGTCGTCAGTTTCGTAGGTATGCGGAGGCACGGGCAGGTTCAAGGGAGCGGGCTGGGACTTGTAGACGCGACCCGCCAGATCGTAGTGGGAGCCGTGGCAGGGGCAGAAATAACCACCGACCCAGTCTTTACCCAGATCGACTGGGGCAACTTCCGGGCGGAAGGTGGGTGAGCATCCCAAGTGGGTACACAGGCCGACCAGCAGCAGAATCTCTGGCTTGATCGAACGTGCTTCGTTTTTGGCGTAGGCGGGTTGGTCGGATTTCTCAGATTTGGGGTCAGACAGCTGGCCTTCGATCTTTTTCAGATTTCCCAGGATTTCCTCCGTACGACGAACAATGAATACCGGCTGGCCGCGCCACTCAGCAATCATCTGCTGGCCTGGTTCGATCTTGCTGATATTCACCTTCACCGGTGCACCTGCGGCTTTCGCCTTGGCACTGGGAAACCATGACCCCACGAACGGGACCGCAGCCCCCACCGCTCCTGCAGCACCCACCACGGATGTGGCTGCTACCAAGAAGCGACGCCGGCCTGCATTCACGCCGTCATTGCTCATTCAGTCCTCTCCCATCAGCTTTTTGGCCTGTTAAATCAGGCGTCTACTAAGTATTAAATCTGAACTTATAAAAATTTTGCCGAATGGTAATGAAAAGCCCCACGTCTGACAAGGGAATTGCCCGGGGCTCCGCCTCCAGGCCTTGTAGTATAGGGGGTCTACGGATGTGGCAAGTTGTCACGGTGAAAAATGTGCATAAATCGCAGGCAATAAAAAACGCCCAGCTCCGTAAGGAGGCTGGGCGTTTTTGTGGAACGTAAAGCGAATTAACGCTTCGAGTACTGCGGACGCTTACGCGCTTTACGCAGACCGACTTTCTTACGTTCAACTTCACGGGCATCACGAGTCACGAAGCCAGCTTTGCGCAGAGCGCCACGCAGGGTTTCGTCGTACTGCATCAGAGCGCGAGTGATACCGTGGCGGATTGCGCCAGCTTGACCACTTACACCGCCACCGATAACGGTGACGTAGATGTCGAACTTTTCAACAGTCTCGGTCAATTCCAGCGGCTGACGAACTACCATGCGGGCAGTTTCGCGACCGAAGAAGTTGTCCAGAGTGCGGTTGTTGATCGAGATGTTACCAGTGCCCGGACGCAGGAAAACGCGTGCGGTTGCGGTTTTGCGACGGCCAGTGCCGTAATTTTGAGTCGCCGACATAATGAACTATTCCGTTAAAACTTCAGTTCTTGGGGCTGCTGAGCAGCATGAGGGTGTACAGCGCCCGCATAGACTTTCAGCTTGCGAAACATATCGCGACCCAGTGGGCCCTTCGGCAGCATGCCTTTGACCGCGATTTCGATCGGGGCTTCAGGCTTCTTGGAGATCAGGCCTTCAAAGTTGGAAGACTTGATACCGCCTGGGAAACCGGAGTGACGGTAGTACATTTTGTCTTGCGCTTTGTTGCCGGTAACACGTACCTGCTCAGCGTTGATGATCACGATGTAGTCACCGGTGTCAACGTGAGGGGTGTACTCAGGCTTGTGCTTGCCACGCAGACGGCTGGCGACTTCAGTGGCCAGACGACCCAGGGTCTGACCAGCGGCGTCGACGACAAACCAGTCGCGCTGAACTGTTTCCGGTTTTGCAGTAAAAGTTGTCATTCTTTAATAGCCTCAGGGGCCGCCCTGTAAATTAGACGGCGGATCTTACTGAATAGTGCTTACTTTGACAAGTCAAAGGCAGCCGGATACAGACGCTATCGGGGGCTCGGGTCGGCGCGTCCGTTCAACGGCAAGATTCTTCGGCAGGCGGCGCATCACTTCCACTGCAGAAAGAGGTGGGCAATTATGCAGATTGCGAAAAAAAATTCAACCTGCTTTTATGATTGTTTTCCCTGAAGGAGTACCCGATGGATTATCGACAGCTGGGCCGTACGGATCTGAACGTGAGCGCGATAGCCCTGGGCACCATGACGTGGGGCGAGCAGAACAGCGAGGCAGAGGCCTTCGCGCAGATCGAACGGGCCAAGGCGGCGGGGATCAACTTCCTCGATACCGCGGAAATGTACCCGGTGCCGCCCAAGGCCGACACCTATGCCACCACCGAACGCTATATCGGCAATTACTTCAAAAGCCGCGGCGACCGCGGCGACTGGATCCTCGCCAGCAAGATCGCCGGCCCCGGCAACACTATCGACTACATCCGCGATGGCCACCTGCGCCACAACCGCAAGCACATCGTCGAGGCACTGGACGCCAGTCTCAAGCGCCTGCAAACCGACTGGATCGACCTCTACCAGTTGCACTGGCCGGAGCGCAGCACCAACTTCTTCGGCCAACTGAGCTACAAGCACAAGGACGAAGACGACCTCACCCCGCTGGAGGAAACCCTCGAAGCCCTGGACGAGCAGGTCAAGGCCGGTAAGATCCGCCATATCGGCCTGTCCAATGAAACCCCGTGGGGCACCATGAAATTCCTGGCCCTGGCCGAAGCCCGTGGCTGGACCCGCGCGGTATCGATCCAGAACCCCTACAACCTGCTCAACCGCAGCTTTGAAGTGGGCTTGGCCGAAGTGGCCATCCGTGAGCAATGCGGCCTGCTGGCTTACTCGCCCCTGGCGTTCGGCATGCTCAGTGGCAAGTACGAAGGTGGCGCACGCCCGGCCAAGGCGCGCCTGACCGAGTACAGCCGCTTCAGCCGCTACTTCAACCCGCAGTCGGAGGCGGCGTGCAGCCGGTATGTGGCACTGGCGCGGGAGCATGGCCTGGATCCGGCGCAGATGGCATTGGCGTTTGTGACACAACAGCCGTTCGTGACCAGCAACATTATTGGCGCCACGAACCTGGAGCAACTGGACAGCAACATCGCCAGTGCTGATCTGAAGCTGTCGAAGGAAGTACTGGAAGGGATTGAGGCGATTCAGAAGGATCATCCGAATCCTGCGCCTTGATTGATCTGTAGAGCGCTATCGGGGGCCTGCCCCCGATGACGCATTCAAGACCAGCAAAAATCAAAGCGCCCGCGCAATGATCTCCTTCATGATCTCGTTGGTCCCCGCATAAATCCGCTGCACCCGCGCATCCGCCCACGCCCGCGCAATCGGGTATTCCCACATGAAGCCGTAGCCGCCGTGCAACTGCACGCACTCATCCAGCACCTTGCATTGCAGGTCCGTGGCCCAGTACTTGGCCATCGCGGCAGTGGGCACATCCAGCTTGCCTTCCAGGTGCAGCGCCATGCATTTGTCGACGAATACGCGGCCGATCTGAATCTCCGTGGCCATCTCCGCCAGCTTGAAACGGGTGTTCTGGAAGTCGGCAATCGCCTTGCCGAACGCCTTGCGCTCACGGGTGTATTCCAGGGTCCACTGCAACGCCGCCTCGGCAGACGACAGCGCGCCAATCGCGACAGTCAGACGCTCCTGGGGCAATTCCTGCATCAAGTAGGCGAAGCCCATGCCGGCCTGGCCCAGCAGGTTTTCCTTGGGCACCCGCACGTCCTGGAAGAACAGCTCCGAGGTGTCCTGGGCCTTCATGCCGACCTTCTCCAGGCGCTTGCCCTTGGCGAAGCCGGGCGTATCGGACTCCACCAGAAACAGGCTGGTGCCCTTGGCACCGGCCTTGGGATCGGTCTTGGCGACCACGATCACCAGCTCAGCCAGGTACCCGTTGGTGATAAAGGTCTTGGAGCCATTGATCACATACTCATCACCGTCCAGCACCGCGGTGGTCTTGACCCCTTGCAAGTCGGACCCGGCACCCGGCTCGGTCATGGCGATGGCCGTGACCATCTCACCGGAGATCAACTTGGGCAGGTACTTGTGCTTCAGCGCTTCACTGCCGTAATGCAGGATGTAGGGCGCGACAATGTCCGAATGCAGGGAAAAGCCGATGCCGGTCAGGCCCAGGCGACTGATCTCTTCGATCACTACTGCGCTGTAGAGAAAGTCCGCGCCCAGCCCGCCGTATTCCTCCGGCAGATGGGAACACAACATCCCCGCCTCCCCCGCCTTGCTCCACAGGTTACGGTCGATGTAGCCCTGCTTCTCCCATTGCCCGTGAAACGGTGCAGCGTCTTTTTCAAGAAAGGTGCGCACGCTCTGGCGGAAGAGTTCGTGCTCCGGGCTGAACAAGGTTCTCGGAATCATGGGTCACCTGCGTGGATTGTCGGACAAGGACGAGCCCACAGAGCCTATGCCCCGATGGCGTCACAGGACACTGGACACATGCGACAAAAAATAAGACGATCCAGCCGTCTGGTGACCACTTTCCCCTATAAGAATAAATGAAATTATGTCTAACCAAATCTCCACGCCATTGCGGCGCGTCAGCATTTTGGCCATTGATCGGGTATTCGCTTCGACCCTGATGCAGGCCAAGGACTTCTTCCATCTCGCCAGCCTGCGTTATGGCAAACAGCAAGGCCTGGGCCTGACCCCAGCGTTCGAAACACGCCTGGTGAGCCCCGACGGAAAATCGGTGCGCAGCTTCAGTGACGTGATCATGCCGGTGGACGGCGGCCTGGAAGACGCCGACATTATCGTGCTACCAGCCTTCTGGGATGACTTCGATGCCCTGTGCGCGCGCTACCCGCAAGTGCTGCCGTGGCTGCGCGAACAGCATGCACGGGGCGCGGTACTCTGCGGCGAAGCCACCGGGGTGTTCTGGCTGGCCGAAGCCGGCCTGCTCGATGGCAAGGAGGCGACCACCTACTGGCGTTTCTTCAACGCGTTCGGCGAACGCTTCCCCAAGGTCCAGCTCAACCAGGACAAGCACCTCACCGACGCCGACAACCTGTATTGCGCCGGCGGCACCACCTCGGCGTGCGACCTGTATATCTACCTGATCGAACGCTTCTGCGGCGCCAACATCGCCCAGGCCGTGGCCCGCGACATCCTCTACGAAGTGCAGCGCAGCTACTCGCCGGGACGTATCGGTTTTGGCGGCCAGAAGCTGCACCAGGACGTGATCATCCTGCAGATCCAGCATTGGCTCGAAGAGCACTTCGCCGACAAATTCCGCTTCGAAGACGTCGCCCGGGAACACGGCATGAGCATCCGCAACTTCATGCGCCGCTTCCAGACCGCCACCGGCGACAAGCCGCTGCATTACCTGCAACGGCTGCGTATCGAGACGGCCAAGGGCCTGCTCTCGGGCAGCCGCAAGAGCATCAAGACCATCAGTTATGAGGTGGGTTACGACGATGCGAGTTTCTTTGCGCGGTTGTTCAGGCAGCACACGGAGCTGTCACCGAACCAATATCGGCAACAGTTTCAGCAAGCCGCATAAAATAGGGGTATACACAGGGTAAATGTGGGAGGGGGCTTGCTCCCGATTGCGATGGATCTGTCAACTTCTACAGTGACTGACACTCCGCGATCGGGAGCAAGCCCCCTCCCACATTTGATCTGCATTGATCTTAAGGTTTGTGACCGCGCGACAGGAACTCGTGGGACTGCATTTCCAGCAAGCGGCTCAGGGTGCGTTGGAACTCGAAATTCAAGCGGCCACCGGTATAAAGATCCTTGAGCTCGACTTCGGCCGAGATGATCAACTTGACGTTACGGTCGTAGAACTCGTCGACCATGTTGATAAACCGTCGTGCGATGTCGTCGGTGGTGACGCTCATCTGCTCCACGCCGCTGAGGATCACTGCGTGGAAGATCTTGCCCAGTTCGATGTAGTCGTTCTGACTGCGTGGGCCGTCGCACAGTTGGCGGAATTCGAACCAGGCCACGTCATCGCAGGTACGCAGGGCGATGATTTCGCGGTTCTCGATCATCAGCTTGTCGTTTTCCACCGCCTGGGTGCATTCCGGCGTGAGGGCGCGGAAGCTTTTGCGCAGGCTTTCGTGCGCCGCTTCGTTCAGCGGAAAATGGAACAACTCCGCCTGTTCGAGGTGACGCAGACGGTAGTCGACGCCGCTGTCGACGTTGACGATCTCGGTGTTCTGCTTGATCAGCGCAATGGCCGGCAGGAAGCGCGCGCGCTGCAGGCCGTCCTTGTACAGGCCGTCGGGCACGATGTTCGAGGTCGCGACCAGGGTCACGCCGTTCTTGAACAGCTCTTCCATCAGGGTGCCGAGGATCATGGCATCGGTGATATCGGAGACGAAGAACTCATCGAAGCAAATGACCCGCGCTTCATCGGAGAAACGCTTGGCGATGATGGTCAGCGGGTTTTTCTCGCCCGGCAAGGTCTTCATCTCTTCGTGCACGCGCTTCATGAAGCGGTGGAAGTGTGTCCGTACCTTTTCCTTGAACGGCAGCGCTTCAAAGAACGTATCGACCAGGTAGGTCTTGCCCCGGCCCACGCCGCCCCAGAAATACAGGCCCTTGACCGGCGTGTGGTCTTTCTTGCCGAACAGCTTGCTGAGCATCCCCGGCTTGCTTTGCGAGGCCGCAACCAGGTCGTCGTACAGGCGCTGCAAATGACGCACCGCCGTTTCCTGGGCCGCGTCATGGAAGAATTCAGGGCGTTTCAGATCAGCTTGGTATCGTTCTAGGGGCGTCATAATTTCGTTAGCAAGGCAACAAAAACGGGCCGTCACTGTAACGACGGCCCTGGATAATGGCAATCAACCCTTGGTCGGGTTAATCCTCGATTGGGGTCAACGCAATGCGCAGGGCTGCAATGGCGGCATCACGGGATGCGGCATCGGCGAACTCGGCGCTGTCGGCCACTGCGGCACCGTCCAGCCATACGCTGAAGCTCAGGGCCTCGCTGCGTACGTCCAGCGCAGCACCACTTTGCAGTTGCTTGGTGACTGCGCCGGCCGCTTTACCATCGGCAAAATTGCGCGACAGCAGCAATTGCTCGCCATCGGCGGCCAACAAACGGAAGCGGAAGCTGCCGTCGTCTTCACGGAAGCTCACGAAACGCGCGGCCTTCGCGGCCTTCTTCTTGACCGCGACCGGCGCTGCTGCCTGTTCGACGAACGAACGCAGGCCCACCGCTTCACGCAACTCGGCCAGGAATGGCGCGGCGACGGCACGGGCTTTCCTGGCGCCGACCTGCAACAGGTCTTCCATGTCCGAAGGGCGCGACATCAACTGGTGGTAACGCTCGCGCGCTTCGCCGAGCTGACCATCAAGCAGCTGGAACAGACGGTTCTTCGCCTCGCCCCAGCCCAGGCCTTGCAGCAGTTCGGCGCGGAATTCTTCTTCCTGGGCCTTGCTCGCAAACGCCTGGTACAGGGTGAACAGGTGTGAGTTATCCGGGTCCTTGGCTTCGCCAGGGGCGCGCGAGTCGGTGACGATGCGCGAGATGGCGTCTTTCATGTCCTTGGCGCTGGTGAACAACGGGATGGTGTTGTCGTAGCTCTTGGACATCTTGCGGCCATCCAGGCCCGGCAAGGTGGCAACGCTTTCCTCGATCAACGCCTCGGGCATGGTGAAGAATTCTTTACCGTTGCCGAACAGGTGATTGAAGCGCTGGCCGATGTCGCGGGCCATTTCCACGTGCTGGATCTGGTCGCGGCCCACCGGCACTTTGTGCGCGTTGAACATCAGGATGTCCGCCGCCATCAGCACCGGGTAGCTGTACAGGCCCATGGTGATGCCCGCATCCGGGTCTTCGCCGGTCTCCACGTTCTTGTCCACCGAGGCCTTGTAGGCATGGGCGCGGTTGAGCAGCCCCTTGGCGGCGACGCAGGTCAGCAGCCAGGTCAGCTCGGGGATTTCCGGGATGTCGGACTGACGATAGAAGGTCACCCGGTTCACATCCAGGCCACCGGCCAGCCAGGTCGCGGCGATTTCCATACGCGAGCGCTGGATGCGCTGCGGGTCATCGCATTTGATCAGGGCGTGGTAGTCGGCCAGGAAGTAGAAGGAGTCGGCATTGGCATCCTGGCTGGCCAGGATCGCCGGGCGGATCGCACCAGCGTAGTTGCCCAGGTGCGGCGTGCCGGTGGTGGTGATGCCGGTGAGGATACGGGTACGAGTCGTCATGGGTAATCGCTTATCAGACTGCTATCAATTCGAGAGGCGCGGCAGCACCAGATCCTTGAGATCGGTGAGCTTGCCATGAAAAAAGTGCCCGCATTCTGCCACTTTCAGCAGCTCATGGGGGCGTTTCAAGGCGGCGGACCAGTCGTAGACGGTTTGCGGGTCGACCACTTCGTCGGTTTCCGGCTGGATCAGGGTCAACGGGCAGCTGTGGGGCAGCACATCGGTATCGCGCAGGCGCATCACCGCCGCGGCGACCATGAACAGGTGCGCGAGCTTTTCGCCTTTGGCTTCCAGGCGGCCGCCGAGGCTGGCCGCCACGTAGCCGCCAAAGGAAAAACCGAGCAGGGTGATCGGCAGGTCGGGGTGCTTTTCACGCAGCCAGGTGGCAGCCGCTTCGGCATCGTCCACTTCACCGGTGCTCATGTCGTGGGTGCCGGCACTCGCGCCGACGCCACGGTAATTGAAACGCAAAGTAATCAACCCTGCATCGCGAGCCGTGCGTTGCAGAGTCGAAACGACTTTATTGAGCATGGTCCCGCCCTGCACCGGATTAGGGTGGCAGATCAGCGCCAGGCCACGTGGCTCGGGGTGATCCAGGTACAGGGCTTCCAATTGGCCTACCGGGCCATCGATCAAAACGGGGGTTTCACGCATGAGCAAGGAATGAACTCCGTGACCTCTCAAAGGGTCGACTCGTCTAGCTAAAAGTCTGTGCATGGCATCATTGCGAGCTTAATCGCGGTATACAGCGCAGGTTTGAGCCGTTAACGTAAAGCAAAGCCGTTTATAGAGGAAGGACTCGTGGAACACTCGCTCTTAGTTTGGTTGTTGCCGACTCTCGCCTTGGTTGCCGGTGTCGCCATTGGATTCCTGGTTGCCCGCCTGCTGCCGAATGCCGCGCCTAACCGCACGCAGCGTCAGTTGGATGACATTCAGGAACGTTTTGACAGTTATCAGAACGAGGTTGTTACCCACTTCAACAGCACCGCGACCCTGGTCAAGAAACTCACCCAGAGCTACCAGGAAGTACAGGATCACCTCGCCGATGGCGCAAACCGCCTGGCCCTCGACGACATCACCCGCCAGCGCCTGCTGGCCGCGCTGCATTCCGATGCACCGCAAACTCCACGGGAACGCCTGACTCCCCCCCGGGAAAACCAGGAGCCGCCACGGGACTACGCGCCAAAAACGCCAAACGCCCCAGGCATGCTGGATGAGCATTACGGCTTGAAGAAGTAAGTTATTTTCAAGCAATAGAAAAGCCCGGTTGATCGCTGATCAACCGGGCTTTTTGTTGGCCTCGCTCTTGCGGGAGGGGGGCTTGCCCTCTCCCACATTGACCAATGTCCGGCCTCAGGCCACAGGTTGCTCTTGAAGCCACCCACCCTCGATCCGCACATGCCGCCCATGGAAGCGCTTGAGGCTGCTGCGATGGCCGACGCTGACAATGCTCAACCCCGGCAGCTCATCAATCAACGCCTGATACAACGTCGCCTCATCCTCTTCATCCATGGCCGATGTCGCTTCGTCCATATAGAGCCATTGCGGCGCGAACAACAAGGCTCGGGCAAAGGCCAGGCGCTGTTGCTCGCCGGGCGAGAGCATGCGTTGCCAATGGTTGGCTTCATCCAGGCGACCCACCAGGTGCGGCAGGCGACAGGTTTCCAGGACCTGTGCATAACGTTCTGCCGAATAGACGCTGTCGTCCTGTGGATAACTCAACACCGCCTTGAGTGTGCCGATCGGCAGATAGGGCTTCTGCGGCAGGAACAGGTAACGCCTGGCCGGCAGGCGAATGCTGCCGTGACCAGCCGGCCAGAGATGTCCCATGGCGCGCAGCAAGGTACTTTTGCCGCTGCCGGAACGGCCGCTGAGCATGACGCGCTGGCCCGGCTCAACGATCATGTTGGCGTCGGTCAGCAGGTGGCGACCATCCACCAGGTTCAAGCCCAGCCCTTGCACCACAAGACGCTCGCCCTCTGCGCTGACGTCGATGGCCGCTGGGCGTTGCTCGTTTTCACGCATGGCCTGCTGAAAACTCAGTAGACGATCGCTGGTCGCGCGCCAGCCGGCCAGGTCGGCGTACGCGCTGATAAACCAGCTGAAGTTGCCCTGCACGTTGCCGAACGCCGAGTTGATTTGCATCAGTTCGCCCAGTTCGATCTTGCCGGAAAAGTAGCGCGGGGCAGCCACGATAAACGCAAAGACGATCGCAATCTGTTCATAGCCGGCAGTGAAGAACGTCAGGCGCTTGGACACCTTCATGATGTCCCAGTAGTTATGCCAGACCTTCCCGAACCGCGCGCTCAACCGCTGATGCTCATTAGGTTCGCCGTTGTACAGGGCGATGCTCTCGGCATTCTCCCGCACCCGCACCATGGAGAAACGCAAGTCCGCTTCGAAGCGTTGCTGCTGGTTGCTCAAGCCGATCAAACGACGACCGATCAGATGGGTCAGCCAACTGCCGACACCGGCATAGACCAATGCACACCAGAACATGTAGCCGGGGATGGTGATACCGAACACTTCAATACTGCCCGACACGCCCCACAGGATGATGGAGAACGACACCAGGCTGACCACATTGCGCAGCAGCCCAAGGCCAAGACTCAGGGTGTTGAGGGTAAAGCTGTTGAGGTCTTCGGAAATCCGCTGGTCCGGGTTATCGGTGTAGCCGCCCTGCTCCAGCTGGTAGTAGTTCTTGTTGCCAAGCCAGCGGGCAAAATACTTTTCGGTGAGCCATGCACGCCAGCGAATGGTCAGCATCTGAGTGAGGTAGAGACGGTAGACCGCGCCGAGAATCGCCACCGTGGCGATACCGCAGAAGTAAACGATCTGTTGCCAGAAGGCGGCGGTGTCCTTGTTTTCCAGGGCGTTGTAGAAGTCCTTGTACCAGTGGTTGAGCCACACGGAAATGGCCACGCTGAACAGCGACAGGCCAATCACCACGGCGAGCAACAACCAGGCCTTGCCCTTCTCTTCACTTCGCCAATAAGGCGTGATCATCGCCCAGGTTCGGCGAAAAAATTGCCCACGCACAGCGTCATTGACCGCAGAGTACTCAGCGTTCTGATTCATCGTTCAGGCTCGTAGGGAGGAAGGCAGGCGTTTGAACCGATCATAGGTGATCGGTTCAGGGTTCCGTGCGGCCTGAAGCAGGCTGTTCAGCTTAGGTTCAGCGGCGTACCGGACGCTTCTGCAGTTTGCGTTGCAGGGTGCGCCGGTGCATGCCCAGGGCGCGGGCAGTGGCGGAGATATTGCCTTCGTGTTCGGTGAGGACGCGCTGGATGTGTTCCCACTGCAGGCGGTCCACCGACATCGGGTTTTCCGGCACCAGGGTGTCGAGGTCGGCGTGCTCGGACAGCAATGCGGCCAGCACATCATCGGCATCCGCCGGCTTGCACAAGTAGTTGCAGGCGCCGCGCTTGATGGCCTCGACGGCCGTGGCGATGCTGGAGTAACCGGTGAGGATCACCACACGCATTTCCGGGTCGAGTTCCAGCAGCTTGGGCAACAGCACCAGGCCGGAGTCGCCATCCATTTTCAGGTCGAGCGCGGCGTAGTCCGGCAAGTCGGCCTGGGCGATGGCCAGGCCTTCTTCGGCGGAGCCGGCAGTGCTCACGCGAAAACCGCGACGGCTCATGGCGCGCGCCATCACGCGGGTAAACGTGGCGTCATCATCTACCAGCAACAGGTGCGGCAGTTCTTCGCCTTCGACTTGGATCTCGTCACTCATCGATATCTCCTCGTGCGACACGGGGCAGGCGCAGCTCGGTGAGCGTACCGCCTTCCTCATGACTATAGAGCTTCACTGAGCCGCCCGCGCGGGTCACGCTGGCCTTGCTCAAAAACAGGCCCAGGCCGAAGCCTTTGCCCTTGGTGGTAAAGAAAGGTTTGCCGATCTGCTCGGCGATGGCCAGCGGCACGCCTGCACCATGGTCGCGAATGCTGATCGTCAGGTCATCCACATCCCAATCCAGCCGGACTTCCAGGCCTTCGGGGCAGGCGTCGGCGGCGTTGTTCAGCAGGTTGAGCAAAGCTTGAGTCAGGTCCGGCGGTGGCGCCAGGCGCGGCACGGTCCCCTGCCCCAGCAGATGGAAACGGTAGCTGGCTTCGGGGCGCATCAGGTGCCAGCGGTTCAGGGCTTCGTCGAGCCACTGGGTCACGTCCTGCATCTCGACCGCCAGGCGGCGATTGGCTTCAGCCGCGCGTACCAGTTGCTGCAAGGTTTGCTTGCATTGCTTGACCTGTTCGCGCAGCACGCCGAGATCCTCTTGCAGCGCCGGGTCGTGATGGTCCTGGGTCATTTCGTTGAGCAGCACGCTCATGGTCGCCAGCGGCGTGCCCAATTCGTGAGCCGCGCCAGCAGCCTGGGTGGCGACGGCGAGCAGTTGCTGGTCACGCAGGCCTTCTTCGCGGCGAATGGCGCGCAGTTCTTCCTGGCGGCGCAGCTCTTCGGCCATGCGCGCAGCAAAAAAAGTGATCACGGCGGCAGACAGGGCAAAGCTCAGCCACATCCCGTAGATCTGCAGGTTTTCGCGGGCGATGGGGAACGTTTGCAACGGATAGAACCGCGCCAGCAGCAGGGTGTACAGGGTCAGGGCGATACCCGACAGCACCACCGAGTAGCGCCACGGCAAGGTCACCGCAGCGATGGTCAGTGGCACCAGGTAATAAGACACGAACGGGTTGGTGGAACCGCCGGAGAAATACAGCAACACACTGTGGATAAAGAGGTCGCAGGCCAATTGCAGGGCGTATTCCAGCTCCGTCACCGGCCAGGTGGTGCGCAACCGAATGGCGGTAAACACACACAGCACGATGGAGAAACCCAAGGTCACGCCCAATTGCAGCCACGGCAGCGGCAGCAGGTCGAACCAATAGGCGAGCCCGACCGAACCAGCCTGCGCGGCCAGTACCAGGGTACGAATGAACGTCAGGCGCCAGAGGTTCTGGCGGGTGGCGGAAGTCAGTTTTACGGCGGCGAGCATGAGCTCTCCCGATGAGCGCTGCAGGCGGATCGGCAGGAGTATAAACGAAGCGGCGCCTCGGGCATTGGGTGTGTGGCTCTTTGACGCATGGGCGCCGCAGCAGCAAGCCCCAAGTCAAAAGCTGCAAGAAACCTCTTCGCCGCTAACTTGCAGCTTGCCGCTTGAAGCTTTTTTTCTAATTCGTAAACCCGAAGAACCCGACACCACCGTCTACAGTCATACCGATACGAACACCCTAAGGAGCTTCCATGTCTCGTTTCACTCGCAGTGCAGTTGTTCTCACCCTCAGCGCCAGCGCCCTGGCCAGCCTTCCGGCACTGGCCGCCGATGCACTGAATTACAACCAGATTTCCCTGCGCGCCGAGGTCAGCCAGGAAGTGGCCCGCGACAAGATGATCGTCACCCTCTACACCGAGTCCCAGAACACCGACCCGGCCAAGCTCGCCGCCGAAATCACCACCACCATGAACACGGCCCTGGGCCAGGCGCGCGAAGTCCAAGGCGTGATCTTGCGCCAGGGCAGCCGTAACAGCTACCCGATCTACGACAACAAGAACCAGAAGATCACCGGCTGGCGCGAGCGCGCCGAACTGCGCCTGGAAAGCGCGGACTTCCCGGCGCTGTCCAAACTCACCGGCGAGTTGCTCAATACCCTGAAAATGGAAAACATGGACTTCGCCATCGCCGACACCACGCGCAAGGCCAGCGAAGACGCCCTGCTCAAGGACGCGGTCGCCGCGTTTAAAGCACGCGCGCAACTGGCCACCGATGCGCTGGGCGGCAAGGGCTACAAGATCGTCAACCTGAACTTCAACACCAATGGTTATCCACAGCCCTATGCACGTGGAGGGATGATGATGAAAGCCGCCATGATGGATTCGGCGCCGGCACCAGAAGTAGAAGCCGGTACCAGCCAGGTGAGCATGAGTGCCGATGGGGTGATCGAAGTGTTGCAATAACCCCGGTTTCGACAAAACAAAGGCGCAGCCCTCACGGCTTGCGCCTTTTTTTGCGCTTGTTCCACACGACCTCGTCATATCCAGCGGCATATTCGGCGGAATCAAGCACCCGGTTTTCGTTACGCAAAGAGTGCCCACGCTAACAGGGAGTGCTGTGGCAGTACTTATTCACTTCACGAGAACTGAAACCATGTACGCACCTTCAAGCAAAACCACCTCCCCTATTCGGCAATACATCGACCCTGTTTCAAGCGGGCCGATAAACAACAGCGAATCAGCCGTCACGCGGGCGTCACAAGATACGCCTGGCCCGTCCACCTCCCCTCACGAAACAGCGCTGCTTAACGAATACCTGGCAGCGGTGCAAAGCAAAGTACTGGGCAACAATCCCGGGCTTATAAAAGTCCCCCCCGAGAGCAATTTGGGCCAGTGGCTCGAAGTCTATCGGGCGCAGTTGCAGCACCCAGTGGTTCAAGGTTGGATGCGCGACCAGAAGATCGACCAGAACACGCTTTTAACCGTCAACCCCCGCACAGGCACTCTGACTGCCATGGCGGACGGAAACATGAAAACGTTCTCCCTCACGGACAACTCCGGTTGGGGCCAAGTCAGCCGCCCGCTTCTTGAGGCGGCCAAAATCATTGCGCCGGGAACTGTTGAGAAGTTGCAGGTACGCTTTGGCGAAGACTACATTCAAGTACGCGCAGGGCTGGTAGCCAACTTCCAGGGTGAGCGCCTTCCCACATCACTGGCCGAGGCGCGGACACAAATCAGGCGACTGGAACACAACAAAGCCTTCGACCCCATCCCGCCGGATGATCCCGTACGCCCAGCCAACCAGCGCTCGGCGCAAGCCCTTGAACAACTCAAGCTCAGTGCCGAAACGTTCTACACCCATGCACCTCAGGCATTGGCCTACAAGCATCTGGCAGTGGAGGTTGCCGAGACACTGCCAAACGTACGTGCACAAGCAAAACAATGGGCGGAGTCCGTCATTTTCAACCTGACGGGCAAACATGTGGATGCCGATACACTTTACTTGAACCGTTTCAATGGCTCGCAAAGCGCTTCAACAGCTACCGGCTGGGAGCATAAGGGCGAGGAGCCGACCGCCTCTCTGCGCCTGCCGGATGCACTGCTGAAAAACTTCTCTGAAAACGACTGGGTCCCCGGCAATCTGGACTCGCAAGCCGGTTTATATATAGACGGCCCCGGTAAAAGTGAAACCGGGGGGTACGGTGCGCATAACCAATTCCCGCTGGCCCCTTCGGTGCTTATGCATACGAGTTGGAAAACCGACTTCCAATCGGTCATGACACAAAAAATCGACGACTTCTGGAACACCCACAGCAATGACTACCAGACGGCGATCAAAGGCGAGTTTGCCTACCAGGCCCGAAAACAACTGAAGACAGCCGCCGCCAGGCCGCCGGCCGAGCAAGCGCTGCAAGCGCCCGAGTATCGGTTCACGCGGGAGGATTACCGCTTGGTCATGGGCGCGGCGTCCAATCTTCCGCTCGACGAAAATGCACCGATCAACGTCGAACAGCTCAAGGCCGAGGCCCCTGTAAAAGGTGCGGTCCAGGCCCACGCCTTCAATATCAAAGGCTTCTTGTCCAACGATATTGTGCGCTTCAGCGCTGCCGACGGTGGCCGCCAGGTCCTCTACATCCCTGGCTCGGAACCCGCATTTCTGCGGTTCGATTCCCTGGAAAAACTGGATCAATGGGTGATCGACCAAACCAAGGACCCGAAAAAGCGCGAATCCTTGATGACTCATTTCCCACTGATCGCCCGCCAGGACCACGAGCCCGGCACTATTGAAAAACTGGCGAAAGTGTTTATGCCCGT
Source organism: Pseudomonas sp. 8 R 14 (assembly GCF_900005955.1). NCBI lineage: Bacteria > Pseudomonadati > Pseudomonadota > Gammaproteobacteria > Pseudomonadales > Pseudomonadaceae > Pseudomonas > Pseudomonas sp. 8 R 14. Next base: position 233,013 of record NZ_CVTH01000027.1, read on the forward strand.
ATTGTGGTTTACCAACGTGGGCAGCAAAACCGAAGGTCTGGACAGCACTTTCGAAAAACTCGCCAATGGAAAACTGACAGACCCGACGTTCAATGGTGACGGCTCACACCTCAAGGGTGACGTCTTCTCTGCGATGACGTCCGCCAGTAAAGAGCGCATGACCAGTGATGCCGACGTAATGATCAAGTCCAACAGCGAGGTGACGCGGGACACTTGGCTTAACGACATCACCGTGGCGGCGGGCCTGCTGGCAAAGCTGGCGCCTATTGCCGCCCCGGTGGCCGTCGCCGCTGTGGCTACCGGGTTGACCGAATTGGCGCTTGGGGCGGAAAAACAAGCCTCCGGCGATACCCTGGCCGAACGCAATGACGGTGCATCGAAGGCATTCGATGGCTTGCTGAATACGCTGTTCTCGGTGGGCGCCAGTGGCTCGGCTGAAGACCCCTTCATTCCCCCTGGAGAAAAACCGCTCACGCCCACCCCAGACGAGTCCCCGTGGATTGAACGCCCACGAGCCCTGCCTGGCAGTAACCGCCTGCAGCCCAGCCAAGCGGGCAACATTACCCAATATGGTGTACCGAACGGTGAGCAGCTCATTGAAAGGGCCGTACGCAACGCGAAGGGCATTTACCAGGTCAAGGATGCAACAACCGGCCTGGACCAATGGTTTATTCGCTATACCGACGAGACAGGTATTCGCCAGGTGTTTGAGATAAAAGGCGACTTCAAACTGAGCAATGACTATGTACAGATCATTGACCCCGGTACGGGTAAGCCGGTAATGACGGTGCACGCTAACGGCGAGGGCGACTGGGTCCGCATGAAAACCGATGGCGGAGCCAAGTGGCCGTGGCAGCGCGAGCCTTCGCCGAACCCCAGCAACGACCTCAAAGTAGAGCCAAAACTTTCAGACGGCTTCGAAATCCTGGGCGACCCCAAGACCAGTGGTGCCGATAAGTTTGATGAGATCTTTAAATACAACAGCAACACTGCCTACCAGCAATCGGTGAACAACCTTGAAGAGGCGGGAGTCCTCAAAAGAAAACTCACGGTGTCCTGGACCGTCGAGGAAAACAGCTTCGAAGTTTTCCCCGACGAAAGGGCGCAACCCAACGAATATGGCTCAACTGACTATTCGCCAAACTTTATAAAAGACCTGAACCGTGACCGTTATACCGTTCGGATAAAGCAGCCCGAAGGGCACACCACTTTTGAACTGGATGCCACAGGAACTGCCGATGGCGAAACACTGCGTAGGCGCTTGCAGCAGTTCGAGGAGGCAATCCCCGACGCGAACATGCGCTCGCGCATATCCGAAGTCGCTCATCAGGGCAGTGTCGCCCCAGCATCGGTGGAGCTGAAAATGAATCAACTCCAAGAACACGTCGGTTTCAAAGGCAAGGACACCCATTACATCGTCACCTATGACCCGACAACTAAAGAGGCGCAGGTCACCGTCGGAGCCCAAATGACATTGCTCGATCTGGACAAAGATGCTGCCCCCATTCCCAATACCGCCGCCGCCACGGGGCGAACGTTCCACATTCGAGAAAGCAACGACCTGGAAGAAGCGGCAAATCCATACGCCATCGATAAAAGCGCGCCATTCACCCTGAGGACGTCGATTATCACCGACCAGAACTAGCCCTGCGGCTACCTCAAAAACCAGAACGGCGGTAACCTCGGTTACCGCCGTTTTCGTTCGGGCAGCGTTACCTCACTGCCACTTCAGAGGTCTCCATGGAAAGAATCGCCTTCAAACCACTGCTTCTCGCCGCCGGCCTGCTGGCCTTCATGCCGACGGCCCACGCGGCCAGTACCCTGGTCTACTGCTCCGAAGCCAGCCCCGCCGGCTTCGACCCCAGCCAGTACACCAGCGGCACCGACTTCGATGCGTCCGCCGAAACCGTGTTCAACCGCCTGACCCAATTCAAGCGTGGCGGCACTGAAGTCGAACCGGGCCTGGCCACAAGCTGGGAGGTGTCCAAGGATGGTCTGACCTACACCTTCCACCTGCGCGACGGGGTCAAGTTCCACACCACCGATTTCTTCACGCCGACCCGCGACTTCAATGCGGATGACGTGCTGTTTACCTTCAATCGCCTGCTGGATGCCGAGAGCCCGTTCCGCAAGGCCTACCCTTCCGAATCGCCGTACTTCACCGACATGGGCCTGAACACCACGATCAAGAGCGTCGACAAACTCGACGGGCACACCGTGCGTTTCAACCTGAACAACGTCGATGCCTCGTTCGTGCAGAACCTGGCCATGAGTTTCGCCTCCGTGCAATCGGCCGAGTATGCCGCCCAGCTAATGAAAGAAGGCAAGGCCGAAGACATCAACCAGAAGCCGGTGGGCACCGGGCCGTTTGTGTTCAAGCGCTACCAGAAGGACTCGCAGATTCGCTACGTGGCCAATAAACAGTACTGGAAGCCCGAGGATGTGAAACTCGACAACCTGGTGTTCGCCATCACCCCGGACGCTGCGTCGCGCCTGCAAAAACTCAAGGCCGGCGAATGCCAGGTCAGCGGCTACCCGCGCCCGTCGGATATCGAGGTGATGAAGCAGGACCCCAACCTGCGCGTGCTGCAGCAAGCCGGTTTCAACCTGGGCTTCCTGGCCTACAACGTGACCCACCCACCGCTGGACCAGCTCAAGGTCCGCCAGGCCCTGGACATGGCCATCGACAAGCCGGCGATCATCAAGGCGGTGTACCAGGGCGCCGGACAATTGGCGCAGAACGCACTGCCACCGGCGCAGTGGTCTTATGACCCCTCCATCAAGGATGCCCCGCACGATCCGACCAAGGCCCGCGCGCTACTAAAAGAAGCAGGGGTTGCACCGGGCACCACCATCAACCTGTGGGCAATGACCGTCCAGCGCGCTTCCAACCCGAACGCGCGCATGTCGGCCCAGATGATCCAGCAGGATTGGGAAAAAGTCGGCATCAAGGCCAATATCGTCAGCTATGAGTGGGGCGAATACATCAAGCGCGCCAAAAATGGCGAGCACGATGCGATGATTTATGGCTGGACCGGCGACAACGGCGACCCGGATAACTGGCTCGGCGTGCTCTACAGTTGTGCCGCGGTCAAGGGCAGCAACTACGCCAAATGGTGTAACCCGGCGTACGACAAACTGGTGCAGCAGGCCAAGGTCAGCAGCGACCGCGAGCAACGCATCAAGTGGTATCAGCAGGCACAGAAAATCCTTAAAGAACAAGTACCTATAACACCTATTGCAAACTCGACGGTTTTCCAACCCCTGCGCAAGGAAGTGAAGGACTTCAAGATCAGCCCCTTTGGGCTGACACCGTTCTACGGCGTGAGTCTAGATAAGTAACAGCAATGCCTCAACCGAGTGCGCCAGACGCCTCGGTTGACCCTTCCTGGTGCGCCTCCTGCACCGAAAAAAACCTATAAATAAGCTCAAATATGTCAAAACTTTCATAATTGCGACATTCCTGTACGTTCGTACCACTCTTTCCGCCTTGCAACGGTTCAGCATCTTGCAATGGGTATGGCGCCTGCATAAGTATCCGCAGGCCGACTCACGAGGTCGCCCTCACCACCAAAAATGACAACAAATCATGAGGCCAACATGCTTAAACACGCAGTCCTTCCGTTATTAGTGAGCGCTGGCCTTATGGCCGCGGCCCCATTCGCCCAAGCGGCGACTAACCTGGTGTTCTGCTCCGAAGGGAGCCCGGCCGGTTTCGACCCAGGCCAGTACACCACCGGAACAGACTTCGATGCCTCGGCCGAAACCATGTTCAACCGCCTGAGCCAGTTTGAACGAGGCGGCACCGCCGTTGTTCCTGGCCTGGCCACCAGCTGGGACGTGTCCCCGGATGGCCTGACCTACACCTTCCACCTGCGCGAAGGCGTCAAGTTCCATACCACCCCGTACTTCAAGCCGACTCGTGAATTCTCGGCTGACGACGTCCTGTTCACCTTCAACCGGATGATCAACAAAGACGATCCATTCCGTAAGGCCTACCCCACCGAGTTCCCGTACTTCACGGACATGGGGATGGACACCAACATCAAGAACATCGAGAAGGTCGATGCCCACACCGTCAAGTTCACCCTTGGCACCGTGGACGCCGCGTTCATCCAGAACCTGGCGATGAGCTTCGCGTCGATCCAGTCGGCCGAATATGCCGCCCAGTTGCTGAAGAATGGCACGCCTCAGGACATCAACCAGAAGCCAATCGGCACTGGCCCGTTCGTATTCAAGAGCTACCAGAAAGACTCGAACATTCGCTACACCGGTAACAAGGACTACTGGAAACCTGAGGACGTGAAGATCGATAACCTGATCTTCGCCATCACCACCGATCCGTCGGTGCGTATCCAGAAGCTGAAGAAAAACGAGTGCCAGATCACCTTGTTCCCACGTCCGGCCGACCTCAAGGCGCTGGGTGAAGACAAGGACCTGAAACTGCCGCACCAGGCCGGCTTCAACCTGGGCTATGTCGCCTACAACGTCATGGACAAGGTCAAGGGCAGCGACCAGCCCAACCCACTGGCTGACCTGCGCGTACGCCAGGCGCTGGACATGTCGGTGAACAAGCAGCAGATCATCGACTCCGTCTACCAGGGTGCAGGCCAACTGGCGGTCAACGCCATGCCGCCAACCCAATGGTCCTACGACACCACCATCAAGGACGCCAAGTACGATCCCGAGAAAGCCAAGGCGCTGCTCAAGGAAGCGGGTGTCAAGGAAGGTACCGAGATCGTTCTGTGGGCGATGCCGGTTCAGCGTCCGTACAACCCGAACGCCAAGCTGATGGCTGAAATGCTGCAAAACGACTGGTCCAAGATCGGCCTGAAGGTCAAGATCACCAGCTACGAGTGGGGCGAGTACATCAAGCGCTCCAAAGGCGGCGAGAACCAGGCCATGATCATTGGCTGGAGCGGCGACAATGGTGACCCGGACAACTGGCTGAACGTGCTGTTCGGCTGCGACTCCCTGGCCGGTAACAACTTCTCCAAGTGGTGCGACAAGAAATTCGACGGCGTCGTGAAAGAAGCCAAGGCTACGTCGGACGTCGCCAAACGCACCGAGCTGTATAAGCAGGCGCAACATATCCTCAAAGATGCAGTCCCGATGACACCTATCGCGCACTCGACGGTGTATCAACCCATGCGCAACACCGTACAGGACTTCAAGATCAGCCCGTTTGGCCTGAACTCCTTCTATGGCGTGAGCGTAAGCGGCAAGTAAGGACCAATGACGGCGACGTTTCATAACGTCGCCGTTATTGCATCCGCCTCGACCGTAGGAAATAGACCACGCTCGCAATCGCCGCTTCCTACAGCTGCGAACTGCGACAAGTAGCTCTTTTGCCTACAAGGTCAGTCCAATTTGGCGCATTTACTGCGCAGTCCGCGACCCATACCGTCGTAGGACAGCAGAGGCTCCAACCTGGGAAAGGCACTTGCTGTGTGTGGGATCAGTAATGTCCCCCTGGCACTACGCCAGGGTGATTGCTTGCTGATGACAACTACAAACAAGGATCGGGATCGTCATGCGCCATACCACCGTTCTATCCGCAATTTTTGGCACCAGCCTGCTGGCTGTAGCCACGATGGGCCAGGCGGCCGACAAGAAGAGCCTGGTGTTCTGCTCTGAAGGCAGCCCGGCAGGGTTCGACACCGCGCAGTACACCACCGCCACCGATAACGATGTGGCCGAGCCGCTGTACAACCGCCTGGTTGAGTTTGAAAAGGGAGCGACCAACGTCGTACCTGGACTGGCGACCAAGTGGGATATTTCCGAAGACGGCCTGACCTACACCTTTCACCTGCGTGAAGGGGTGAAATTCCACAGCAACAAGGAATTCAAGCCGACGCGGGATTTCAACGCCGACGACGTGCTGTTCACCTTCAATCGCATGCTTGACCCCGACCACCCGTTTCGCAAGGCCTACCCCACCGAGTTTCCGTATTTCAACGGGATGAGCCTGAACAAGAACATCGCCAAGGTCGAGAAAACCGACCCTCATACCGTGGTGATGACGCTGAACTCGGTCGACGCTGCGTTCGTGCAGAACATCGCGATGAGCTTTGCCGCCATCCTGTCGGCCGAATACGCCGAGCAGTTGCTCAAGGAAGGCAAGCCCAGCGATATCAACCAGAAGCCGATCGGCACTGGTCCCTTTGTCTTCCAGCGCTATCAGAAAGACTCGCAGATCCGCTATGTGGGCAACAAACAGTACTGGGACCCGAGCAAGGTCAAGCTGGACCAACTGATTTTTGCCATCAACACCGACGCCTCGGTACGCGTGCAAAAACTCAAGGCCGGCGAATGCCAGGTCACCCTGCACCCGCGCCCGGCCGACGTCGACGCGCTCAAGGCCGACCCGAACCTGCAATTGCTGACCAAGCCGGGCTTCAACTTGGGCTACATCGCCTACAACGTGCGCCACAAGCCGTTCGACCAGCTCGAAGTGCGCCAGGCGCTGGACATGGCGGTGAACAAGCAGAGCATCTTGAACGCCGTGTACCAGGGCGCGGGGCAGTTGGCAGTCAATGCCATGCCGCCGACCCAATGGTCCTACGACGACAGCATCAAGGACGCCGCCTACAACCCGGAAAAAGCCAAGGAACTGCTCAAGGCCGCCGGCGTGAAGGAAGGTACCGAGATCACCCTGTGGGCGATGCCGGTGCAACGGCCGTACAACCCCAACGCCAAGCTGATGGCCGAGATGCTGCAAAGCGACTGGGCCAGGATCGGCCTCAAGGTCAAGATCGTCAGCTACGAGTGGGGCGAATACATCAAGCGCACCAAGAACGGTGAGCACGATGTCAGCCTGATCGGCTGGACCGGCGACAACGGCGATCCGGACAACTGGCTGGGCACCCTCTACAGCTGCGACGCCATCGGCGGGAACAACTACTCCATGTGGTGTGACCCGGCGTACGACAAGCTGATCAAGCAAGCCAAGGTCGTGACCGACCGCGAACAAAGGACTGTTCTGTACAAACAGGCGCAACAACTGCTCAAGCAGCAGGTGCCGATCACACCCGTCGCCCACTCGACGGTCAACCAGCCGTTAAGCGCCAAAGTCGAAGGCTTCAAAGTAAGCCCGTTCGGCCGCAACGTGTTCTCGGGCGTCAGCATTACCCCATAAGAAAATAACCGGATTGCAGGGAGCGAAGTTAGCTCTCTCGCAAACGCGCAGCCTTTTGTTGGGATTTTTCCTACAGCAAACGTTTGCAACAGCTTGATCGAGTTACACACCCAATAGCCGGATCACCAAAAAAGACCGGCATTAAAAAGAGAACCAAAGGAGCTTCAACCCATGAAACTGAGCAGCAAAGCGCTTCTGGCCTTGGCCATCAGCAGCATCACGGCCACCGCCTATGCTGAATCCGCAAGCCAGGATTTTGTTCCAACCACCCTGGCCGGGACCAGCGCCCAAAGCGAGGCCAAAGGTTTTGTCGAAGATTTCAGCCTGGGCGGCACCACCCGTAACTGGTACTCCCATGAAAGCAAATACCGTGGCGGCACCTTCGAATACGAGAAACACGGCGTAACCCGTACCGACCGTAACCGCACCAACTGGGTACAGGGCACCATCATCAACGCCAGCTCGGGCTTCACCCAGGGCACTGTAGGCGTCAAGACCGAATTGGCGGTGTACAACGCCCTGGTCCTGGACCGCAGCAAGCGTGATATCAAAGGCGGTTCCAACCGCACCCTGGCCGATTCCAACGGTGATGCAGTCGATCAATGGAGCAAACTAGGCCTGGCCAACGTGCAGTTCCGCGTGTCCAACACAACCTTGACCGCAGGTCGCCAGAACTTCAGCAGCGGCATCGTCGACACCATCGGCAACCGTGCTTTGCCATCGAGCTTCGAAGGTGTGAGCTTCAATAGCGAAGAGTTCAGCAACCTGTCGTTCCAGGGCGGTATCTTCGATCGCGTTTCGCCACGTACCGAACAAAGCCTGTCGAAATTCCGTAGCGAATACGGCAACGGCACCCAGGAAACCGACAAGGTATCGACCCTGGGCGTGAACTACCAGCCGTTGAAAAGCCTGAAAACCAGCTTCTTCGCCGCCAACGTAAAAGACTTCTGGAACCAGTACTACTTCGGCGCAACCCACGAGTTGGGCGACGCCCAGCAACTGGCACTGACCACCGGTTTCAACTACTACAAAACTGTCGATGAAGGCAAAAAAGAGATGGGGGAAATCGACAACGATACCTACTCCCTGTCCCTGGGCCTGGCTCACCAGGCACACAGCCTGACCTTCGCGTACCAGCAAGTGAACGGCAACGAGTACTTCGACTACCTGCACGAAACCAACGGCATCTACCTGGCCAACTCCCTGACCTCGGACTTCAACGGCCCGAACGAGAAGTCCTTCCAGATCGCCTACGCCATCAACATGGCCGAATACGGTGTGCCAGGCTTGAAGTTCAACGCCTACTCGGCCCGCGGCTGGGACATCGACGGTACCCACTACACCGGCAACAATGGCCGTGCCAAGTTCGCCTACGACGGCATCCAGAAACAAGACGGCGAAAAACACCAGGAATACGGTGTAGGCGCCTCTTATGCGATCCAGAGCGGCGCGCTCAAGGCCACCACTGTGCGAGCAACCTACGTTGAGCACCGCGGCAGCGAGTTCCAGTCCGACGGCAGCATCAAAGAGTTCCGTCTGGTCACCACCATCCCGTTCAACATTCTTTAACTAGCACCAGGTAGACGGCAGGCTCAGGACGAGCCTGCCGTCTACGCTTGTCTGGTCCCATCGATTGCAGAGGGCTCTGAATGAAAATGCTCCCGCTACAAGCTGCCGTTGCCGCTGCGCTGTTAAGCGTGGCTATCGGCGTATCGGCCAAACCCCTGGTGGTCTGCACCGAAGCCAGCCCGGAGGGTTTTGACCCGGTCCTGTACACCACCGCCGTCACCGCCGACGCCGCCGCGGAAACCATGTTCAACCGCCTGGTGGACTTCAAGCCCGGCACCACCGAGATCGTGCCAGCGCTCGCCACTTCCTGGGAAATCAGTGACAACGGCCTGACCTATACCTTTCATCTGCGCGACGACGTCAAGTTCCACACCACCGACTACTTCAAACCCACGCGCAACATGAATGCCGACGACGTGCTCTGGAGCTTCCAGCGCCAACTGGACCCGAAACACCCGTGGCACAACAAATCCAGCGTGGGCTACCCGTACTTTGAAAGCATGGGCTTCAAGGAACTGCTCAAGAGCGTGGAGAAGACCGATGACCATACCGTGGTCTTCACTCTGACCCGCCCTGAGGCACCGTTCCTGGCCGATGTCGCGATGCCGTTCACCGCCATCCACTCCGCCGAGTACGCCGACAAGCTACTCGCCGCCGGCAAGACCGAAGAGCTCAACAGCAAGCCGATCGGCACCGGCCCGTTCATTTTCACACGCTACCAGAAGGACGCTCAGGTGCGCTTCAAGGCCAACCCGGAGTACTTCCGTGGCAAGCCTCCGGCCGATCCGTTGATCCTGGCCATTGCGGTCGACAACAACGTGCGCCTGCAGAAGCTCAAGGCCAACGAATGCCAGATCGCGCTGTATCCCAAGCCCGACGACCTTCCCAGCATCAAGAAAGACCCAAACCTGAAGGTCGCCGAACTGGCGGCGATGACCACCGCATACACCGCCCTGAACACCACCCACAAGTACATGAGCGACGCGCGGGTGCGTCACGCGATCAACATCGCGTTCGACAAGAAAGGCTACAACGAATCCCTGTATGGCAAAGGCAACGCCGTGGACGCCACCGGGCCGTATCCGCCGACCCTGCTGGGCTTCAACGATAAGCTGAAAAACCCTGAACGCGACCTGGACAAGGCCCGTGCCCTGCTCAAGGAAGCCGGTGTACCGGAAGGCACCGAGTTCACCCTGTTTACCCGTAACGGCGGTGGCCCGACCAACCCCAACCCGATGCTCGGCGCCCAGCGCATGCAGGCGGATCTGGCGCAGATCGGCCTGAAAGTGAACATCAAGGTCATGGAATGGGGCGAGATGCTCAAGCGCGCCAAAGCCGGCGAGCACGACATGGTTTCCGCCGGCTGGGCCGGTGACAACGGCGATCCGGATAACTTCCTTACGCCGAACCTGAGTTGCGATGCAGCGAAAAACGGCGAAAACTACGCCCGCTGGTGTAACAAAGAGTTTCAGGACTTGATCGATAAGGCCCGCGCCGACGCTGAACCCCAGCAGCGGGCCGCACTCTATCAACAAGCCCTGGAGGTTTTCGACAAGGACCAACCGTGGATTCCCATGGCGTACCCGAAAATGTTCACCGCCATGCGCAAGAACGTCGAGGGTTATACCCAAAGCCCTCTGACGAACAATAACTTCGCCACCACCCAGGTGAAGTAAATAAGAGAAACGCTCGGCACCGCCCACCAGGACGGTGCCGAACCTGCCTAACCGGCTGATTGAGGTACACCACAAGATGTTTAGTTTTATTGCCCGCCGACTGGGGTTATTGATCCCCACGTTTTTCGGCATCACGTTGCTCACGTTTGCGTTGATACGCATGATCCCTGGCGACCCTGTCGAAGTCATGATGGGCGAGCGGCGCGTCGACCCCGAGATGCACGCACAGGCAATGGAACGCCTTGGCCTTAACAAGCCGCTGTACGCGCAATACCTGGACTACGTCGGCAAGCTCGCCCACGGCGACCTTGGCGAATCCCTGCGTACCCGCACCAGCGTGTGGACCGAGTTCACCGCCCTCTTCCCGGCAACCCTGGAACTGTCCATGGCCGCCCTGTTGTTCGCCGGCATCCTGGGCCTGTTGGCCGGGGTGATCGCGGCACTCAAGCGAGGATCCCTGTTCGACCATGGGGTGATGGGCATCTCCCTGGCGGGCTATTCGATGCCGATCTTCTGGTGGGGCCTGATCCTGATCATGTTCTTCTCGGTGAGCCTGGGCTGGACCCCGGTTTCCGGGCGAATAGACCTGCTCTACGACATCGAGCCGCGCACCGGCTTCATGCTGATCGACACCCTGCTGGCTGACGAGCCGGACGCGTTCTGGGATGCGCTGCACCACCTGATCCTGCCGGCCATCGTGCTCGGCACCATCCCGTTGGCAGTGATCGCGCGGATGACCCGTTCATCCATGCTCGAGGTGCTGCGCGAAGACTACATCCGCACCGCCAAGGCCAAGGGCCTGTCGCCGGCGCGCGTGGTGTTCGTGCACGGCCTGCGTAACGCGCTGATCCCGGTACTCACCGTGGTCGGCCTGCAAGTCGGCACCCTGCTGGCCGGTGCGGTGCTGACCGAAACCATCTTCTCGTGGCCCGGCATCGGCAAATGGCTGATCGAGGCCATCGGCGCGCGAGACTACCCGGTGGTGCAAAACGGCATCCTGCTGATCGCCTGTCTGGTGATCCTGGTGAACTTCGTGGTGGACATCCTCTACGGCTTCGCCAACCCACGCATCCGTCACCAGCGCTGAGATCATGACCATGACCACACCTACTCAAGTGTCAGCAGTCGATCAAAGCCTGCTGTACCCGTCGCCGTACAAAGAATTCTGGCAAGCCTTTTCCAAGAACAAGGGCGCGGTTGCCGGCCTGCTGTTCATGTTGCTGATCGTGTTCTGCGCGATCTTCGCCCCCTGGGTAGCGCCGCATAACCCGAGCGAGCAATACCGCGATTTCCTGTTGACCCCGCCGTCGTGGCTGGAAGGCGGGCAGATCCAGTTCCTGCTCGGCACCGATGAGCTGGGCCGCGACCTGCTCTCGCGTCTGATCCAGGGCTCGCGCCTCTCGTTGCTGATCGGCTTGTCGTCGGTAGTGATGTCGCTGATCCCGGGCATCCTGCTGGGCCTGTTCGCCGGCTTCTTCCCGCGCCTGCTCGGGCCGACCATCATGCGCCTGATGGACATCATGCTGGCCCTGCCCTCGCTGCTGCTGGCTGTCGCCATTGTCGCGATCCTCGGCCCTGGCCTGATCAACACCGTGATCGCCATCGCCATCGTGTCGCTGCCTTCCTACGTACGTCTGACCCGCGCTGCGGTGATGGGCGAGCTGAACCGTGACTACGTGACTGCCGCCCGCCTCGCCGGTGCCGGCCTGCCCCGCCTGATGTTCATCACCGTTCTGCCTAACTGCATGGCACCGCTGATCGTGCAGGCGACCCTGAGTTTCTCTTCGGCGATCCTCGATGCCGCGGCCCTGGGCTTCCTTGGCCTTGGCGTACAACCGCCAACCCCCGAGTGGGGCACCATGCTGGCTTCGGCCCGTGACTACATCGAACGCGCCTGGTGGGTGGTGAGCCTGCCTGGCCTGACCATTTTGCTCAGCGTGCTGGCAATCAACTTGATGGGTGACGGCCTGCGCGACGCGCTGGACCCGAAACTCAAGAACGCCGCCTGAGGAGATTCCCATGTCACTGTTAGAAATCAAGAATCTCAACGTCCGCTTCGGCGACAAGACCGCCGTGCCGGTGGTCGATGGCCTCGATATTGCCGTCGACAAGGGCGAAGTCCTGGCCATCGTTGGCGAGTCGGGCTCGGGTAAATCCGTGACCATGATGGCGCTGATGGGGCTGATCGAGCACCCTGGCATCGTAACCGCCGACGCCCTGAACTTCGACGGCAAGGACATGCTCAAGCTGAGCAACCGCCAGCGCCGCCAGATCGTCGGCAAAGACCTGGCGATGGTGTTCCAGGACCCGATGACCGCGCTGAACCCTAGCTACACCGTGGGTTTCCAGATCGAAGAAGTGCTGCGCCTGCACCTGAAAATGTCCGGCAAGCAAGCCCGCAAGCGCGCCATCGAGCTGTTGGAAAAAGTCGAGATCCCAGGCGCCGCCAGCCGTATGGACGCCTACCCGCACCAGTTGTCCGGCGGTATGAGCCAGCGTGTGGCAATCGCCATGGCGATTGCCGGCGAGCCGAAACTGCTGATCGCCGACGAACCGACCACGGCGTTGGACGTCACCATTCAAGCGCAAATCATGGACCTGCTCCTGGCCCTGCAAAAAGAGCAGAACATGGGCCTGGTACTGATCACCCACGACCTGGCAGTGGTGGCTGAAACCGCCCAGCGCGTGTGCGTGATGTACGCCGGACAAGCCGTGGAAGTCGGCCAGGTGCCGCAGTTGTTCGATATCCCGGCGCACCCGTACAGCGAAGCGCTGCTCAAGGCGATCCCCGAGCACAGCCTCGGCGCCACGCGCCTGGCCACGCTGCCGGGTATCGTGCCCGGCCGCTATGACCGCCCGCAGGGTTGCCTGCTGTCGCCACGCTGCCCGTATGTGCAGGAAAGATGCCGTGCCCAGCGGCCCGGCCTTGATCCGAAAAGCAACAGCCTTGCGCGCTGCTTCTACCCCTTGAACCAGGAGGTGGCGTAATGGCCGTCGTTCTTACTGCCCGCGACCTGACCCGGCATTACGAAGTGTCCCGTGGCCTGTTCAAGGGCCATGCGCTGGTACGCGCGCTTAATGGTGTGTCGTTTGAACTGGAAGCCGGCAAGACCCTCGCGGTTGTAGGCGAGTCAGGTTGCGGCAAATCCACCCTGGCCCGTGCGCTGACGCTGATTGAAGAGCCATCCTCGGGCTCGTTGAAAATCGCCGGCCAGGAAGTCGCCGGTGCCGACAAGGCCCAGCGCAAGCAATTGCGCAAAGACGTGCAGATGGTGTTCCAGAGCCCGTATGCCTCGTTGAACCCACGCCAGAAGGTTGGTGATCAACTGGGCGAGCCGCTGCTGATCAACACCAACCTGTCCGCCGCCGAACGCCGCGAGAAAGTGCAGGCGATGATGAAGCAAGTGGGCCTGCGCCCTGAGCATTACCAGCGCTACCCGCACATGTTCTCCGGTGGCCAGCGTCAGCGCATTGCCCTGGCGCGCGCGATGATGCTGCAACCGAAAGTGCTGGTGGCGGATGAACCCACCTCGGCGCTGGACGTGTCGATCCAGGCCCAGGTGCTCAACCTGTTCATGGACCTGCAGCAGGAATTCAACACCGCCTACGTGTTCATCTCCCACAACCTGGCGGTGGTGCAGCACGTCGCCGACGATGTGATGGTGATGTACCTCGGTCGCCCGGTGGAAGTGGGCCCCAAGGAAGACATCTACGCCCGCCCCCTGCATCCGTACACCCAGGCGCTCCTCTCGGCCACCCCGACCATTCATCCGGATCCGAACAAACCGAAGATCAAAATCGTTGGCGAGTTGCCCAACCCACTGAACCCGCCGCCTGGCTGCGCGTTCCACAAGCGTTGCCCGTATGCGACGGCACGTTGCAGCAGCGAGGAACCGCAGTTGCGCGCGCTGGATAACCGTCAGGTGGCTTGCCACTACGCGGAGCAGTTCGTTGCTTGAGTAAAACATCTGCCACGTAGCAGCTGCCGAGCCTTGGCGAGGCTGCGTCAGCGGTATGTCAGACACACCGCGAACGCAGCCTCGCCAAGGCTCGGCAGCTGCTACGGAACATCAGATTAAAAATGTGTAAGCAGTGATACAGCGTTCTACAGCCCTTCCCGTCAGGTTGCGCATCAGCTTGGTGGGAGGGGCTTTCTTTTGGCCACGGTTAACTGTCGCCGTCGTCATAGGTTTCGCTGTCTTCCCCTTCGTTATAGGGGTTTTCTGCATCTTCCTTGGGCGCAGGCTGGGCCTGGGGTTGCCAACTGCCGGAGTTGACCTCGTTCTGCTTTTTCTTGGTGACCGGGCCGGTGTCTTTCCACTGCGGCGCTCCTGCGCCCGCCAGTGCCGGAAGGGACGTCAGCCCCAGGACGGCCAGCAACACCAGGGGAATGACGCGTTGAGCATTTCGCACGGTGATCTCCTTTGCAGTCGGTAGATAAACGCTAGACCCGATGCCGGGTTCTCGCCAATCTAACGGCTGGTGGAGAAAAAAATGTGGGGAGGGGGCGAGCCCCCCTACCACATTTTGTTTTCGGCGCTCAGACCTTAGTGGTGCTCGCGGGTCGCGCGGAATTTCACATCCGGCCAGCGCTCTTCCATCAGCGCCAGGTTGACCCGGGTCGGGGCCAGGTAGGTCAGGTGACCACCGCCGTCGACTGCAAGGTTTTCCACAGCCTTGTTGGAGAACTCTTCCAACTTCTTCTTATCGCTGCAATCGATCCAGCGCGCGGAGTACACGGTGATCGGCTCGTAGGAGCATTCGACCTTGTATTCCTCTTTCAAGCGGCTGGCGACCACATCGAACTGCAGCACACCCACGGCGCCGAGGATGATGTCGTTGCTGCGCTCGGGGAAGAACACCTGGGTGGCGCCCTCTTCCGCCAGTTGCTGCAGGCCTTGGCGCAATTGCTTGGATTTCAGCGGGTCACGCAGGCGCACGCGGCGGAACAGTTCCGGGGCGAAGTGCGGGATACCGGTGAAGCCCAGCGCTTCGCCTTCGGTGAAGGTGTCGCCGATCTGGATGGTGCCGTGGTTGTGCAGGCCGATGATGTCGCCGGCGTAGGCCTCTTCGAGCTGTTCACGCTCGGAGGAGAAGAACGTCAGGGCGTCGCCGATGCGCACGTCCTTGCCGGTGCGCACGTGACGCATCTTCATGCCTTTTTCGTACTTGCCCGAGCAGATGCGCATGAAGGCAATACGGTCGCGGTGCTTGGGGTCCATGTTCGCCTGGATCTTGAACACGAAGCCGGTGAATTTCTCTTCCACCGGTTCCACGGTGCGCTCGTTGGCGACACGGGCAAGGGGCTTTGGCGCCCAGTTCACGACAGCGTCGAGCACATGGTCGACGCCGAAGTTGCCCAGGGCGGTCCCGAAGAACACCGGGGTCAGCTGGCCGTCGAGGAATTCCTGCTGGTTGAACTCGTGACAGGCGCCCTGCACCAGTTCCAGTTGGTCGACAAAGCGGTCGTACTCGTCACCCAGGTGGGCGCGGGCTTCGTCGGAGTCGAGCTTCTCGATGATTTTCACATCGGTACGTTCGTGACCATGGCCGGCGGTGTAGACAATGATGTAGTCATCGGCCAGGTGGTACACGCCCTTGAAGTCGCGGTAGCAACCGATCGGCCAGGTGATCGGCGCAGCCTTGATCTTCAGGACGGCTTCGATTTCATCCAGCAATTCGATCGGGTCGCGGATATCACGGTCGAGTTTGTTGATGAAGCTGACAATCGGCGTATCACGCAGCCGGCATACGTCCATCAGCGCGATGGTACGCGGCTCGACGCCCTTACCGCCGTCGAGGACCATCAGTGCCGAGTCCACCGCGGTCAGGGTGCGGTAGGTGTCTTCGGAGAAGTCTTCGTGGCCCGGGGTGTCGAGCAGGTTGACCATGTGGTCGCGATACGGGAACTGCATGACCGACGTGGTAATGGAAATACCCCGTTGTTTTTCCATTTCCATCCAGTCAGAGGTGGCATGGCGGTCGGATTTGCGCGATTTCACCGTGCCGGCCACTGCGATCGCCTTGCCCATCAGCAGGAGCTTCTCGGTGATGGTGGTTTTACCGGCATCGGGGTGGGAAATAATGGCGAAAGTGCGGCGTTTCGCGACTTCGGCGGCCTGGTGGGTCATGGGAAATCGCCTGGCAGGTGAGTCAAAAAAGGGCGGCGAGTATAGCGCAAACCGCAGGTGCCGGACCACCGTTCACCCCATTGGGGGTGGCTAAATGCTGCCAAGTATGGAACCTTTTAAAAGGTAGAGACGTCCACTCCCCTGCTACCGCACTCGGAACAGGGGCTGATAAATCAGCAAGTTAGCCTGACGAGGCTGCGCTCATGGCTCGATTTGATACCGCGTTGCCGGTATTGGCGAGCTGCTTTTCGCGACCACATTTGCCGACAGCCAGGAATGGCACTGCCGCTCGGAAATGTGTTCGCCGACAAAAGAAAAAAGGAGTCCGCCTGTGGCTATTCGCTATGGCAAAGGGCTGATAGGAGGAGTGGTTGTCGTCGCTCTCCTGGCCCTGCTGGTCCACTGGATCGGCATCAACACGATCGAACTGTACCGCGACGATTTGTTGTTTTACCTGCAAGCTCATTTGATCCTGGTTCTAGTCTCCATGCTGGCCGCCCTCGTCGTGGGCATCCCCGCCGGTATCCTGCTTAGCCGACCAAACATGGTCGGGCGCGCAGAACGCTTCATGCAGATCTTCAACATCGGCAACACCGTCCCGCCCCTGGCCGTACTGGCCATCGCCCTCGGCGTCCTCGGCATCGGCAGTGGCCCGGCCATCTTCGCGCTGTTCCTCGCCTCCTTGTTGCCCATCGTGCGCAACACCTACGAAGGCCTCAAAAACGTTCAAGGCTCGTTGAAAGAAGCCGCCACCGGCATCGGCATGACCCCGCGGCAGGTGCTGTTTCGCGTCGAATTGCCCAACGCCGTGCCAATCATTATCGGTGGCGTGCGCGTGGCCCTGGCGATCAACGTGGGTACCGCGCCGCTGGCGTTCCTGATTGGTGCCAACAGCCTGGGCAGCCTGATTTTCCCCGGCATCGCCCTGAACAATCAGCCGCAATTGCTGCTGGGTGCCGCATGCACCGCACTGCTGGCATTGCTGCTCGACGGTCTGGTGACCATGGCCAGCCGCCTCTGGCTGGAACGCGGGTTGCGTCCGTCTTAAGGCTTGGCAAAGGAATACACATGAAAAAAATCACCTTGATACTGAGCTGCGTCCTGCTGTTTGCAGGTTTTGCGCAAGCTGCCGAAAAACCCGTGATCCGCATTGGCGCGCGGGTGTTCACCGAACAGACCCTGCTGGCCGAAATCACCTCCCAGTACCTGCGCACCAAGGGCTATGACACCCGGGTGACCGG
The DNA here is from genome assembly GCF_900005955.1 of Pseudomonas sp. 8 R 14. Taxonomy (NCBI): domain Bacteria; kingdom Pseudomonadati; phylum Pseudomonadota; class Gammaproteobacteria; order Pseudomonadales; family Pseudomonadaceae; genus Pseudomonas; species Pseudomonas sp. 8 R 14. Next base: position 250,768 of record NZ_CVTH01000027.1, read on the forward strand.
CGGCCTGGGCAGCAACCTGGCGCGCAGTGCCCAGGAAAGCGGGCAACTGGACCTGATCTGGGAATACACCGGCGTCTCGCTCGTGGCCTACAACCATGTCGATGAGAAGCTCGACAGCGAACAGTCCTACGCCCGAGTGAAAGAACTCGACGCGAAAAAAGGCCTGGTCTGGCTGTCGCCGTCGCACTTCAGTAACACCTACGCCCTGGCACTGCCGGAGAAAGTCGCTGAAGAACATCCCGAGATCAACAGCATCAGCGACCTCACCAAGGCCATGGCGGCAGATACCAAGGAACACCGCCTGGTGGCCCTGGACACCGAGTTCGCCAACCGCTCCGACGGCCTGGCCGGCATGGTCAAGCTGTACGACATGAACCTCACGCGCAAAAACACCCGGCAGATGGACGCCGGTCTGGTCTACACCGCCCTGCGTAATGGCCAGGTGTTTGCGGGCCTGGTCTACACCACTGACGGTCGTCTGAACGCCTTCAAGCTCAAGCTGCTGGCGGATGACATGCACTACTTCCCGGACTACACCGCCGCGCCGGTGGTACGTCAGGAATACCTCGACAAGCACCCGCAATTGGCTGCTGAGCTCAAGCCGCTGGCCAATCTGTTCGACGACCAAACCATGCGTCAGCTGAACGCGCGGGTCGACGTCGACCATGAAAGCCCCTCCGCTGTTGCCGCCGATTTCCTGCGCCAACATCCGATCAACTAAGAAGGAGAAGACATGGAATTCCTGAACGCCTTTTCCCATCTTGATTGGGCCCAGGTCCTGCACCTGACCTGGCAGCACATCACCCTGGTCGGTATCGCGGTCATCCTGGCGATTGTCGTCGGCGTGCCCCTCGGCGTGCTGATGACCCGCTTCCCGACCCTCGCCGGCCCCCTGCAAGCCAGCGCCACGGTGCTGCTGACCGTACCGTCCATCGCCCTGTTCGGCCTGCTGCTGCCGTTCTACTCAAAATTCGGCCAGGGCCTGGGGCCGATGCCGGCGATCACCGCCGTGTTCCTCTACTCCCTGCTGCCGATCATGCGTAACACCTACCTGGCCCTCACCGGCGTTGAACCGGGCATTCGCGAAGCCGCCAAAGGCATCGGCATGACCTTCGGCCAGCGCCTGCGCATGGTCGAGTTGCCCATCGCCGTGCCGGTGATCCTCGCCGGTGTGCGTACCGCCGTGGTGATGAACATCGGCGTCATGACCATCGCCGCCACCATCGGTGCCGGTGGCCTGGGTGTACTTATTCTGGCTTCCATCAGCCGCAGCGACATGTCGATGCTGATCGTTGGCGCCGTGCTGGTCAGTCTCCTGGCCATCTTCGCCGACCTGCTTCTGCAATGGCTGCAACGCTCGCTGACTCCAAAAGGACTGCTCAAATGATCGAACTTCAAAACCTGACCAAGACTTTTCAAAGCAACGGCAAAACTGTTTCGGCCGTGAACGACGTAAGCCTGACCGTCAACGAAGGCGAGATTTGCGTATTCCTCGGCCCTTCGGGCTGCGGCAAGAGCACCACGCTGAAAATGATCAACCGGCTGATCAAGCCGACCTCGGGCAAGATCCTGATCAACGGCGAAGACACCACCGACCTCGATGAAGTGACCCTGCGTCGCAACATCGGCTATGTGATCCAGCAGATCGGCCTGTTCCCGAACATGACCATCGAGGAAAACATCGTGGTCGTGCCCAAGCTGCTCGGTTGGGACAAGCAGAAATGCCACGACCGCGCCCGCGAGTTGATGAGCATGATCAAGCTGGAACCCAAGCAGTACCTGCATCGCTACCCGCGTGAACTGTCGGGCGGCCAGCAACAGCGGATCGGCGTGATCCGCGCACTGGCGGCCGACGCCCCGCTGCTGCTGATGGATGAGCCGTTCGGCGCGGTCGACCCGATCAACCGCGAGATGATCCAGAACGAGTTCTTCGAGATGCAACGTGCGCTGAACAAGACCGTGATCATGGTCAGCCACGACATCGACGAAGCCATCAAGCTGGGTGACAAGATCGCCATCTTCCGCGCCGGCAAGCTGCTGCAGATCGATCATCCGGACACCCTGCTGGCCCATCCGGCCGACGAGTTCGTCAGCAACTTCGTGGGCCAGGACAGCACCCTCAAGCGCCTGTTGCTGGTGAAGGCTGAAGATGCGGCGGACAACGCCCCATCGGTGAGCCCAGAAACTCCGGTGGCCGAGGCCCTGGAGCTGATGGACGAAACCGACCGCCGTTATGTGGTCGTCACCTGTGCCGAGAACAAAGCGCTGGGCTATGTACGACGTCGCGACCTGCACCGTCAGACCGGCACTTGCGGCCAGTACCTGCGCGAGTTCAACGCCACGGCGGCGTATGACGAGCATTTGCGCATCCTGTTGTCGCGCATGTACGAGTTCAACCGCTCGTGGTTGCCGGTGATGGATGCGGAACGGGTGTTCCTGGGTGAAGTGACCCAGGAGTCGATTGCCGAGTACCTGAGTTCCGGTAAGTCCCGTGGGGGCAAGACCAGCATCGTGTCGCCTGCCGAGACCGCACTGGCCTGACACAACGCGGTAAAAAATGGTTCATCACGGATTACCGGGAAAGACGCTCTTGATCTTCATGAAGAAGAATTCGCTATCCCGGTAACCGTACGCCATCCGTTTGATGACCTTTATTCGATTGTTTATTCCTTCCAACTGACCGGTGTGCATCGGCCAGCGAACCCGACTGACGATGCCCCGCCAATAACCCTTTAGCCGTTTGGCAAACTGGATCAGAGCCGGTATTTCACTTTCATATGCATGGCGCAGCCATTGCTTCCAGGCCGATCTCCAGGTCCAGGCAGTGCTCGGTGTCCAGAGCGTTTTGAGTTCAGCCTTCATCAAATAAACTGTCATCAGCGATTGGTTGGCCTCCAATAAATCCTGCAAATGGACCTGTTGTTCCGGCGTTTTCAGGTTCTGTGGGTTACGCAGCAACAGCCATCGTGCCTGCTTGATGACCTTGCGAGCCGGCTTGTTATGACGCAGCCGATTAGCTTCGTCGACGCGGACCCGATCAATCACCTCTCGGCCATATTTGGCCACCACATGGAAAAGGTCGTAGACCACTCGCGCTTTCGGGCAATGCTGGCGAACCTCCAGATCAAAAGCAGTATTCATGTCCATCGCCACCGCTTCGATTCGAGCGCAGCCCTCCGGCCCCAGCTCCTCGAAGAACGGCCTGACTGCCGCTCGGCTACGGCCTTCACCGATCCACAGCACTCGTCGTGTATCGGCATCCAGCACAACGCTGGCGTAACGATGACCTTTGAATAACGCGAACTCGTCCATGATCAGGCGTCGTGGTTGCGCCTTCGGCAACTCACTCAACACCGCCTGCAAGGCTCGACGCTCCAGCAACCGAACAGTGTCCCAATGCAGTCCAAACATCTGGGCCACGTGCAGGGTGGGAAGGCGCTCGCAGGCCTGAATGACCGCCTCGGCCAAGCGGCGCGTCATGCGGGCATAGCGATCCAGCCAACTGACGGCCTCCATGCGTTTTCCACAGTCGCGGCAGCCAACACGCCTGAGCAAAATGCTGAGGCGCACCGCGCGACCGAGAATGGGCAGATCACGAACGGTTCGCTCGCAATACTCATGAGTGGTTGAACAAGGTTTTTGGCAGCCGCCGCAGGAAGGGAATCGGGTGGCGTGGGGAATCAGATCGATCTTTAGA